>JAAXHF010000018.1 GCA_012271025.1 Deltaproteobacteria bacterium
GGCCAGCCCAGGGCTTGATCTGCTCAGCGATATCGTCGGCACGGCGGTGTGTCTGCTCGGTCAGTGGCTCCGGGCCTGGGCCTGGGGCAGCAATGCCGAGGTCGCCAAATTCGGGGTGCGCGAACGTGGTCCCTACGCTCTGATGCGCCACCCCCTGTACGCCGGCAACTTCCTCATCGTGCTGGGCCTGGTCGTGGTGTATCACAACCCATGGGTCTATCCGCTCTTCCTGCTGCCCTTTGCCTATCTGTACGACGCCATCACCAAGCTCGAAGAACACCGCCTGCACTGGCGCTTCACCCAGGACTACGAGGGCTATCGGGCGGTCGCCGTACCCCGCTTTCTCCCGGCTCTGAGCCATCTGCCCCAGGCGCTCGGCACGACGCTGCCGTTTGGTTGGCGGCTGGCGTGGCGCAAAGAGTACGAGTCGGTGTGTGGCTGGCTGGCCGGCATTGTCGGCATCCAGCTCTACGAAGGCGTCGCGGCCGAGGGCTGGACCGCCACCTGGCCCACCACCCGCCTGTGGCTCGGTCTGCTGATCGTGATCGGCCTGGCCAATGTGGCTCTCAAGACGCTGAAGCGCAGAGCCCGGCGCAACAGCAAATGACGATGGCCAGCTCACCAGAGCATCCGCATCCCGGACACAAACGCCTGATCGTCAACGGCGACGACTTCGGCCTGTCCGAGCAGGTCAACGCGGCCATCCTCCACGCCTATCGGCACGGGATCCTGACCAATGCCAGCCTGATGGTCAGCGCGCGGGCGTGGCGCGGGGCGGTCGAGCTGGCCCGCGCCACGCCCAGCCTCCAGGTCGGGCTGCACCTGACCCTGGTCCAGGGCCGGTCGGTCCTGGACCACCGTCACATCCCACAGCTGGCCGACCACGACGGACACTTTCTCTCCAACCCGGTCCGGGCCGGACTGCGCTACTTCTTCTCAGCCCGTGCCCGGTCTCAGATCCGGGACGAATGCCGGGCGCAGATCGAACGCTTTCTGGCCACCGGTCTGCCGCTGGCCCACATTGACGGGCACGTCAACATCCACCTGCACCCCGTTGTCTTGCACAGCCTGTTGGAGCTGGCCGAGGAGTATGGCATCCGGGCCATGCGGCTGACCCGGGAAGATCTGGCCTGTAGCCTGGCTCTCGACCCGCGTGCCGCGCTGCGTAAACGCTGGGAGTCGGGCGTGTTCACTCGTCTGGCTCGGCATGCGGAACACAAGCTGGCCGCAGCCGGTATCGTCTGGCCGGACGCCCTGTTCGGCCTCCACCAGACCGGAAGGGTGGACGAGCCCTACCTGCTGAAGCTCCTACCCCGCCTGCAAGCCGGCGTCACCGAACTGTACTGCCACCCGGCCTTTCTGCCCTGCCCCGAGGTCCAGCGCTGGACGCCGGACTATCGACGCGACGCCGAACTGGCCGCCCTGACCAGCCAGGCCGTTCGGCGCGTACTTGAAGACCAGCATATTGAACTGATCGGCTACCGGGATCTGTAACAAAAGAGAAAACGTGTCCTCCTCTCGTCTATATCAGGTTGACACGTTTTCTCTTTCCAGGTTTCAGCAGCCTGAGCGTCACCTGTCGGCCCGCTCTCCGGTGGTCACGGATGGACTACAAGGTCTCGCTGTGTGAGACATCGGGAACCACATCTTCGGCGTCAAGGAGCACCATCGTACCGTCCCGGCGCACCCGAAAGGTATGCTCACCCCAGCGGACGGTCGTACCGCCCAGACTCCAGACCCAGATGCCGAACGACAACAGGTCGGTGATCAGAACAAATCCGAACGTCGCCAGGGTCAGCTTGACGCCCAGAAAACAGCGTCCCAGCAGCGTGGCCGACACACACCGGACAACCAGGGTCAGGACGGCCAGAACGGCCAGCGGCGTGGCCCAGCCCGACACCAGACCCAGCCCGGCCCAGACCGTGCCGTAGGTCACTCCCATGCCCGCATAGCCGACCGGCCGGCACAGGCGTTGGGTCCGCGCCCAGCGTAGCTGGTGGTGGAACAGCCCACGCAGGCTGTCCACATCGGGATAGGTTTCGACCACATAGGGCAGGATGCGCACCTGATAGCCGGCGCGGGCGGCAAAGTTGCCCAGGTAGAAATCGTCGGCCAGATAGTCGGCCAGGGCCGCAAAGCCGCCGATCGCCTCGATGCACGGACGCGTTACTGCCATCGTCGCGCCAAAGGCGTAGGCCGTCTTCTCGACCTGACTGGCCAACACGACGGACGGCATGAAGGCGGTATTGATCAGCACCGATTCGAGCAACGCCGGCAGAGGCTGTCGGGTGGCGCTGCGGTACGGACAGGTCACGACCCCGACCTGGGGGCCATCCAGGGACGGAATGATACGCCGCAGATAGTCCGGGGCGACCCGCACATCGCTGTCGCTGACCACGAAAATATCGTATGTGGCCCGCTGTGACAGAGCGTGCAGGGTACTGACCTTGTAGTTGCTGCCGATGACCTCGGGATTGACGACCAGCCCGATATCACACTCGGGGAAGTCGCGCTGCAAGCGCTGGACGACCGCAATTGCCGGATCGCGCGGATCGCGCACCCCGAACAGGAGCTGAAACACCGGATACTCGATCCGACAGAAGCTGGCCAAATGCTCATACAAGTCGGGCGTAGCACCCTTGAGGGGTTTCAAGATGGAGACCGCCGGACAGGCGGCCGGGCCGACCGGGGACGGCCGGAACAGCCACCAGGCGGCATACACGGACAAGAGGTAATACGCCAGCGCGATACAGGACAGGACGGCGAGGAGTGTCGTGACCATGGGGTGGGCAGACAAGCGGAGGAAAGCGCCTCAGCCCCTCCTGCCAGGACGTTCTAGGCGGCTGATGAGGCGCTCTTGCCGGTCATCTGACGCCGGGCGCGCATGGTCCGGAAAAAATCCTTGCCCTCCTGCCACATCCGTTTGCGTTCCTCGGAATCGGCGGCCATCTTCCTGACCGCTTTCAGGATGTAGCGGGGACGCAGGTAGTACGAGGTGTAGAAGCGCTCGACCGTCGAGAAGATCTCCTCGCTCGACAGGTGGGGATAGTTAATCACACATTTCTGATAGCCCGTCTCGTCGACCATGTCTTCCGGCTTGATCAGGCCGTGCTCCACGGCATGATCGTAGAAGGCGGTCCCGGGATACGGCGAGGCCAGCGACACCTGTATGGTCTCGGGGTTCATTTCCCGCGCAAAACGCATGGTCTCGCGCATGGTGTCGCGTGTTTCGCCGGGCAGACCCAGGATGAACGTGCCGTGAATCAGAATGCCGAGCGTGTGACAGTCTTTGGTAAACCGTCGCGCGGTTTCGAGCGCCACGCCTTTCCTGATGTTTTTCAGAATCTGGGCGTTGCCGGACTCATAGCCGATCACAAACAGGCGCAGGCCGCCGTCCTTCATGATCTTGAGCGTTTCGTAGTCAACATTGGCCCGCGAGTTGGTTGACCAGCACAGACCCAGCGGCTTGAGGCGCCGGGCGATCTCCCGGGCTCGCTTGGGGTAGGCCGTAAAGGTGTCATCGTCAAAGAAAATCTCTTTCATGCCCGGGAACAGACGGGTCATCTCCTGGACTTCGGCGATCACATTGTCGACCGAGCGGGTCCGGTACGAGTGGCCGGTGGTGACTTGGGGCCACAGACAGAAGGTACACCGCGCCGGGCAGCCGCGGCCGGTGTACAGCGACACATACGGGTACTGACAGTAGGGGCTGTTGTATTTCCGGAAGTCCAGATCGCGGGCATAGATGGAGGTGACAAAGGGCAGGCGGTCCAACTCCTCGTCGGTCATCGGCGTCCGGTCGAGATTGTGCACAATCTGCCCATTCTTCTGGTAGCTGATGCCGCGGATCCGTTCCCAGTCGAGGCCCTCGGCGACTTCTTTCATCGACCAGTCAAACTCTTTGCGGGCGGCAATATCAATGGCTGTGGAGGCCTGCAGGGTCTGCTCGGGCATGGCCGTGGGGTGGCCGCCGACAAAGGCGATAATCGCCTGCGGGTTCCGGTCCTTGATCATCTGCGCGGTTTGCACGTCCATCTTGAACGAGGGCGTACTGGTATGCAGCACGACGAAGTCATAGGCTTGGGCAATATCGACGCTCTGGGCTTGATTGAGCCCCTCGGGCGGCGCATCAAGCACGCGGCTGTCCTGAATCATGCCGGCCGGGTAACACAGCCAGGTTGGATACCAGAAGGACCACACCTCCCGCGTTGCCTGATAGCGAGACCCCGCCCCACCGTCGAAGTTGTCGTAGGCCGGGGGGTTTAAGAACAACGTGCGCATTCCCTTCTCCTTAGCTGTGCTCAACGCCTCTCAGGATCTGGTCTGGAATCATCGTTGCCAAGGCGTCTGACTGCGTTTGTCTCCAGGTCGCCCCTACATACCAAAGAACGAACAACCGGCATAGGGGGCGCGCCTAGAGTTCGGACTCCTGAACGGGGAGTGTCTTCCGGGTGGGGTATGCTGCTGTGTCCCGACCTGTGATAGAGCCTCTGGCATGGACGCCCACTTCTGGCTCCCCCCGCCATCAAGCGATTTGGCGGCCGCTATGTCCGGTAAGGACCGATCTGTCAACCTTGGGAGAAGGTCAGGAGCATAACAATGTTTATCATAGGTGCTCAAGGGGTTGTGATAGTGTCTGGATAGGCTCTTGACACCAGCAAAGCACTCATTTACGTTCTCTGACGAGACGCAGGCTTGTCTTGCTCTCTTTCCGAGGCCCATGCTTTTGGTGTGGGCTTTCGTGTGTCTGGGGTCGAGCGGTGACGTATCTAGCCTATCTTGATGAATTTGGGCATATCGGGCCGTACGTCAGCAAAGATGATCCGAAGCACCGTACAAGCCCGGTTTTCGGATTCGCCGGATTCGTCCTCCCTGCGGAGGAAGTACGCGGATTCGGAACGTGGTTCTTCCAACGCAAATGCCAGCTCCTTGATGTAGAAATCCAGCGGTCAGGGAAACACCCCGCCTTCTGGGAGAAGAAGGGGAGCAGCCTCTACACGGTGAGAAACGTCCTGAGGTATCCAGAACTTAGGCACTTCACGCATCGTCTCTTCAATAAAATCGAACGCCTGGGCGGCTTCATCTTCTATGTGGGAATCAAAAAGACCTCACCACCCGCCGAGCACTATCCTAACAGGCTCTACGAGCGGGTGTTTCTCGAAGCGATCAAGCGAATCAATGAGTTCTGCGCCGCAGACTGTCGGCCGCCAAAAAATTTCCTCTTGATCCTCGATGAACATACACAGCGCGAGAACCTAATCACCCGCGCCGCCCAAAGTATGTACGGCAAAACAGAGAGACGGCGGCAGCTGATCGAGATGCCCTTCCACTTGGAAAGCCACCGCTATCAAACCCTCCAGGCAGCAGACTGGATCGCCGGATTAGTCGGACGTTTAGGAGCGATTTGGACAGAGCCGGCAGCCTATGCCGAAAACGACGTCTTCCGCAAATATTTCGAGCGTCAACTCAATCACATCTGCCGGCGGAGTGGAATCCGGAGTTGAGCGGCCCCTCGCCGAGCTTGATTCGATGAAGCAGCACCCATTCCTACTTTTTCCTACGCCTTCCCCACCAGCCGCCGATTCGATGGAGCTGGTAGACTACCACTGACCGAGAGGAGGCCTACTGTGGCACTGGAGAATCCGGCGCACACCGACCAGCGCAAGGGCGTCCCGATAAAGTCCTGGGCAGAGCAACCGAGTTCCTCTCGGTCGGACAGGAATCCAAGCCATCAATCTAGAAGCCATCTCATAAATGCTGTGGTAGAGTGGTGAGCATGGCACGACGTGAAGAATTGACGGAAGAGCAATGGGAACGCATAGCGCCCCTGATTCCCGCCCCGGCTCGCCGTCCCGACGGCCGCGGGCGGCCGTGGCGGGGCAATCGCGAGGTCTTAAACGGCATTGTGTGGATTCTCCGCTCGGGGGCACGGTGGCAAGACTGACCGGAGCGGTTTCCGCCGTACCAGACGTGCCAGCGCCGCTTCCAGCAGTGGGGGCGAGCCGGGGTCCTGCGGACGGTCCTCGAAACCTTAGAGCAGTTTCGGTGATTGCCGATGCGTCTGAAGAGGCGGGCGGGACGCCCGCGCTCCCGGCTTCCCCGCCCGCCCCATACCCTGCCGACTTCGCCCCTCCGCCCATGACTCACAATAGGATGAAAATGCTCTAGCCGATGGAAATTCACCCGGTGTATCCAGAGGTTGTCCGGCGTCATGCGTGGGTCGGCTTGACCGTGCAGCCTTTGCTCACGATACAGCCCCCGCACTGATTCGTGTTCGCAGGACCCTCCAGCGTTTGCCACGGTCTGGTGCGGGCCGCCCGGATCTCCTCAGCCGTGGCTCGCACCTTGTCACGGAGCGCCTCGGTATTGTCGATCATTTTTCGCTGCCCGTTCCCCAACACAACAAAGCCATACGGCGGCCGCCGCGCAAAGCGTTCTTCGATCAGCACCAGGTAGACGCCCAGCTGGAGGATATAGTCTTCGTACAGGGTCGGTTTACCCTTCTTCTCTTCGGGAATAATCCACCCCCGACGGAGCACCATCCGATCCGGCTTACCGCTCAGCCCCAAGGCTGACGACCGGAGCGTGATATCATCGGCGCTTAGCGTCCAGCCGAGCCCGAAGCCCGCCCGATACCACCAACACCACGTCTCCACCAACACCACGAGCGCACACACCAGCAGCGCGCCCGCTCCCTCAACGACCAGATTGACATCCAACAACAGCCCACGGGGTACCGGCACGTCGAATTGGTCCAACGCCAGTCCCAGCGCGCCCAGCCCCACGGCACCCACCGCTCCCCTACCCGCCCAGGTCATGATCCCGCTCAACCACCACCTTTTCTCCTGCCAGGCTTCATGCGCCTCTTCTCCCTCCCTGAAGGGATCGTCCTCGCGGCGCTGACCGCCGCCTGCGGTTGGCGGCCGCACGGCCGCCCATTGCTTCTGCTGGGCCTTCCGCCGCCAGGACTCTGGACAAAACTGAAAGCTGTTCATCTCCGTGGCGGTGACATTGCCAGGATTGCTACCGAAGCTACGCCTCTTCGGCACGGTGACCGTCAGCTGATCGGGCGCGGTGCCGCTCAGGCTCAACACTTCTGAGTCCTCCTCTACCGTCTTGCCGCCCTGCTGCACATCCGTGAACCGTGCCGGAATGTTCTCCTGCATCTCTCGGTGGGCCGCCTCCCGCGTCGGCGCGACCACACTCCACCCTAGCGCCGGCACGCTCACGAGATAGCCCCCGGATGGTTTGGGCTGATACAGGACCGTGTAGTCATAGTCCGGCATGGTGTCCTCCTCACTCCCGATATTTGGGGATACACAGTGGTGGCCGCGCCGCTGCGCTACCGTCGCTGCTCTCGCTCGATGGTCTGCCCGGTTCGGCTCTGCTCAAGCCGGCGTTGCTCGGCCTCGTAGCGCGCCCGGGCGCGGCGGGCGGCCGCCTCCTCGCGCTGACGTGCCGCGTTGCTTGCCTGTGCCAGGGTGGAGCCACTCTCCTTCCCCCTCGGCGTATCGCTTCCTGCCAAGGCCTTCTCGGTAGCCCTCGCGCGGTCGCGCCGCGCCTCCCCGGCCGGTGCTCGCTTGTATCGCTCGACCATCTGCATCACCCGGTCGGGCACATCGTAGGCATCTGCGATACCAGCGCACACCAAGAACGCGACAAACAGCTTCCTCCCGCGCTTCTTGACGCCCCATGCAGTGAACACGAGCCGGAACGGGACCAGCATGGCCCACAGCACCAAAAGAAAGACGACCAGCTCCATATTCCTCTCCTCGTATCGCTCGATTATGGACTTTTAAGCACGGTGGCCTTCCCCTCTACCATCTTGATCCTACTCTCCGCGACACACCGCTCCTCCTGCCTCCCCCGGCTTATCCGTTCCGTGTGAAAACAGCGGTCAGTCCTTCTCAACGGCTACTTTCCAGACGACGGCATAGAAGACCTCGCACGACACTTGATGTCCGGTCTTGCCGTGATGCTGAGCGGCCAAAGCCAGAGCATTGCAGGTATCGGCTTTCCAGCCACATGTGTCACAGACGGTCCACACGTCCGGGACCGTGCTAAAGCTGACTTTGGTTCCGCAGGGGAAGCGGGCTGTTTTGGAGGGCATGCTGTCGTCCTTGTCGATAGCCAAGCCCGAGATCCGGCGCAAGCCAGCATCTCGCGGCCGGCCGAGATCGGCTCACGGGCCGCCCTTCCCGTGCATTATGTCTACTACGGCCCACGTCACTCCCCGCTCCAGCGCGGTTCACGTTAGGCTGTAGCCATGCCGTTCCGCTCTCGTCATGCCGGACGTGATCCGGCACCCAGAGGCCGGGAGGTTGGAGGACTGGATTCCTGCTTGCGCAGGAATGACGAGCGGCTATACAGAACCGTGAATTGCTCCAGAGGGTGTTATGCACTTTTTTGCTGCGATTCATTTTCCTCAGAGAAATCGCTGACTTGCAGGTGCTATCCCAGCAGCTGGTCTTGTGTGGCCTTACGAAAAACCTGAATAAAATCAATGGATTGTCAGAAGTTCCTAACACGCTCTAGGGCAGCATCTCAGGCAGCACCGGAGAGCGTTCCTCAGCCCGCCAGGTGTAACCGGCGCGGGTCAGAAAGAGCAGGCCGATGCCGTTATAGACCGCCTCCCGCGCCCGTTTGAGGACCATCAGGGCCAGTCCGGCCCCGACATCGATCCCGAGCAGACGGCTCAAGAAGACCCCGGCGGTCTCCCTGACGCCCAGCGCGCCGGGAATCACCAGGGCGGCAGCAGTCAGGGGTTGGACCATCGACTCGATGATCAGCGCCTCGACCAGACCGACCGGTATGCCGAGCAGGGCAAAGATGACCCAGATTTCGACCGCGCCCAGCAACCAGCCCAGCAGGTGATACACGGTCGAGACCAGAAAGGCGCGCGGATTGCTGTCGTACAGCTGGAGCAGCAGGGCGTCGATACGCCGCGCTCCAGCCTCCCAGCGCTGCGGGGCGGACCAGCGCGGAAACCAGCCCCCCAGGCTGCGGACCAGCTTTTCCATCAGGCCGCGCCGTTGCCAGTGGATCAGGCTCAGCACAAAGCCGCAGGCCAGGGCCATGAACAGACTCATCACCCACCAGCTGTGCAGCCCCCAGCCAAGCCGAAACAGAAAAAACGGCAGGCCGAGAAGAATAAAAATGATCTGCGATACGGTCAGGGCGGTTTTGGCAGCCACCACTGAGGCCATGCCCACCTCGGGACGAATACCGCGCCGACGGAGCAGGTAGACCTTGAAGGCTTCACCGCCAATGGAGGCGGTCGGGGTGAGATTATTGATCGACTCGCCGGCCAGCCGGCTCAGCGAGAAATACCACAGCGGGACGGGTCGAGCGGCACTGTCGCGGGGAATCAGCCACGACCAGCCCTTGGCATCACACACCGCGATAGCGGCGTAGGGCAGGAGCACGATGGGGGCGAACCAGCCCAGCCGAGCCATGTGCGCGGCAACATCGGACAGCCCGACCGTCCATACCAGAACGCCGAGCAGCCCCAGGCCGAGCGCGGCGAACAGCAGCTGCACGCCGCGTCGTTTTCTCGTGTTGCTGGTCATGCAGGAATTCAGCCGGACTCGGACGAAGAGGAATCCCCAGGCTCCAAGCCCGCCAATTCCCGGATCACCGTAATCAGGGCGCCCCAGTCCAGATCCCCGCGTCCGCGCGCGTGAGCGGCCAGCAGGTTGTGGTGGACCACATCGGCGAGCGGCAGAGGAGACTCGGCCTGGTCGGCCAGGCGACGCATCAGGTCAACGTCCTTGATGCCCAGACGCAGGGCAAAACCAGGCGGCGAAAACTCATTGCGGGCCATCCGTGTGCCATAGCCCTCAAACAGAGGCACCGGCAGGAGGGCTTTGACCAGCGCCAGAACCGTCTCAGATTTGAGCCCCGACTTTTCGGCCAGGGTCAGCGCCTCGCTCAGGGTCTCGATGGCCGCCACAACAAAAAAATTGCCGACCAGCTTCAGACAGCTGGCCAAATGCGGCTCGGTCCCAACCACAATCACCCCCTGGCCCAGGCTTTCAAACACGGGCCGGCAGCGCTCGATGGCCTCCGGTGGACCGGCCGGACAGATCCACAGCGTGGCCGCAGCCGCAGCTTCGGGCCGACCGAAAACGGGCGCGGCTACAAAATGCGCCCCTTTGGCCCGGTAGCGATGGTCAAGCTCTTTGCTGACATCGGGCGACACCGTGCTCATATCAACATGGATCTTGCCCGGCGTCAGGCCGGCCAGCACGCCGCTGTCACCGAGGGCAATCGTCCGCAACGCGGCGTCATCAGCCACTATGCTGAGCACGATATCGTGCTGCTCGGCCACAGCCCGCGGCGTGAACGCCCGGGTGGCGCCCTGGGCGCATAAGCCGTCAGCCCGAGCGGTCGTGCGGTTGAAGACCGACAGGCGATAGCCGGCCGCAAGCAGGTTGTGGGCCATGGGCAGGCCCATGCGGCCGAGGCCGATGAAACCGACGGAGGCAGGCATAGGCTTATTGCAGCGCGGTTGGCTCACTCAGGGTGAACTCGGCAATGTCCGCGTCGAAGCGCTCCCCGCCGGTCGTCACCATTTGGTAGGTCCCGCGCATCGAGCCAAAGGGCGTCGGCAGCGGACAGCCCGAGGTGTACTCAAACGACTGGCCGGGACTGAGGACGGGCTGCTCGCCGACCACTCCCGGACCCTTGACTTCTTCGACGTGGCCGGTTGCGTCGGTGATAATCCAGTGGCGGGTGAGCAGCTGGGCGGTTTCGCCGCCCTCGTTTGAAATCCGGACCGTGTACAGGAAGAACCAGCGGTTCAATTGCGGCATGGACCGGCTGGGATCGTACTGGGTCGTCACCCGAACCCGAATGCCTTTTGTTACTGCTTCAGAGCTTGCCACGGCTCACCTCTCTGCTCATAGTCCCGCGATTCATAGCAGCTTCCCGGCTCGGCTGGGAGAGGGGGCGGCTCAGGTCTGGAGTCGAGCCGCGATGGCCTGGGCCAACCGGTCTCCATCCTCGGGACTCAAGGAGCCGGCCGACCAGTCAATACCGAGGCCGGCGCCGTCAGAGAATTTGGGAATGATATGAAAATGCACGTGCCCAACGGCCTGGTGGGCGGCGGCGCCGTTATTCTGGAGGACATTAAAATCCTGCGCCCCGGTCGCCCGCAGCACCGCCCGACTCAGCCGCGGCAAGACCCGCCCCAGGGCGGCGGCCGAGTCGTCCGACAGCCGGTCGAGCGTTTCGGCCGGTTCTTTGGGGATGACCAGGGTATGGCCCGGGCTGAGCGGACCGATATCCAGAAACGCCAGAACCTTGTCGTCCTCGTACACCCGATGACAGGGGATCTCTCCGGCGATGATCCGCGTAAAAATCGTGTCAGGCATGGCTCGAACCTATCCCAAGCCCTCAGGGCAGGCCAGCCCCGGGCGTGTCAACCCGGACGGTTTCCACCCGGCCGATGGATTTTCCCTGGGCCAGTTCTTCGAGCGTCGTCTCGGCCGTCAGCAGGAACAGTGTCTGACGCTGTGGTCCGCCCAGCGCGCAGGCCACGGCCCGCTTGCCCGGCACCGGGATACGCTCAGTGATCGTGCCGCCGTCTTCGACCCGCACGAACTCGCCCGACTCAAACGAGCTGACCCATACCCCGCCTCGGGCGTCGAGGCAGATCCCGTCGGGTGTTTCTTCGTCGAACTGGGCGAAGACCCGCCGCTCGGACAGGCCGCCGTCGTCGGCAATCGAGAAGGCGGTCAGCTGCCGGCCGAAGGTTTCGGCCACAATCAGGGTTCTGCCGTCGGGGCTGATGACCGTGCCGTTGGGAAACTCCAGCCCATCGGCCACCTCGCGGACCTGGCCGTCCGGCGTGACCAGCAACAGGCTGGCCGGTCTGGGCTCTTCGCCACCAAACAAGTCGTAGCCGAAATGGCCGATATAGGCCCGGCCGTGGGTATCGACGACCATGTCGTTGGGACTGCCGACCGCCAGGCTGCTCAGGTCGGCCACGCTGGTCAGCCCAGTCCGGTCGAGGCGCAGCAGCAGACGGTTTTGCATGGAGACAATCAGGAGACGACCGTCGGGCAGGAAACCCAGCCCCGAAGGCCGTTCGGCCACCTCGGCGACCACCTCCGTATTGCCGGACAGATCGACCGTCCTGACCTGGCCGGCAAACATGTCCGAAAACCACAGCTTGCCGTCGTACCAGCGCGGTCCTTCCAGAAAGATCAGGCCGTCGAGCAGGACTTCGGGTGGTGTCATCACTTCTCTCCTGTGTTCAGCGCCCCCGAAAAACCGGCTGGCGCTTTTCCATGAACGCGGCCACGCCCTCTTTATGGTCCTCGGTCTGGCCGCAGCGCAAATGCGTCTCGGCCTCGCGGTCCAGCATGGTCCGAAAATCGACCGTGGTCGAGGCGTTGATATTGGCCTTCATATAGCGGTAGCTGACCAGCGGGCCGGCGGCGATACGCTCGGCAATCGCCAGGGCTTCGTCCATCAGCCTGTCGTGCGGGAACACTCGGTTCACCAGGCCGAGGGCGTGGGCCTCCTGAGCCGAGATCATGTCCGGCAGAAAGAACAGCTCCTTGGCCTTGGCCTGGCCGACCAGATTGGTCAGCTGCCAGGTCGTGCCATAGTCTCCCCCGTAGCCGACCCGGGCATAGGCTGTGCCGAACCGCGCCTGCTCGGACGCCAGACGCAGGTCGCACGACAGGGCCAGGCCCAGCCCGGCCCCGGCCGTCGGTCCATTCACCACCGCGATAACCACCTTGGGATAGGTATGCAGCAGCCAGGGCAGGCCGTGCGCCTGGCGCAGCTGGTCAATCTTGTCTTCCAGGGTCGAGCTGACTCCGCCGATCTCGGTGCCTTTGTGCATGGCCGAGACATCCCCGCCGGCGCAGAAGCCCCGACCGGCGCCGGTCAGCACCACCGCGCCCACATCCGGGTCGTGCTTCCATTCCTGGAGGGTCGCCAGCCCGATATCGCCCATTTGGCGGGTCAGGGCGTTCAGCTTGTCCGGGCGGTTCAGGGTCAGCAGGCCAACCCGATTGTTTACGCTCACCTCAAGATCTGCCATGGCCGTGGTCTCCTTTCCGGTGCGATGCTTGCACTCTAGCCTGTTTTGCGCATAAAGGAAAAGTGCGCATGCAATACAAAGGAGGCGACGATGACTGCTGTTGATTCCCACCGTATCTCGACCGTGGACGAACTGCGGACCATTATCGGCACGCCCAGCGACCTGGTCCCCCACAAGCTGTGGACGGCGCTGGACGAAACCTGCGCTGATTTCATTCAGCGCTCACCCTTTCTCCTGCTGGCCACCTCGGACGCCGAGGGCAATATGGACGTGTCGCCCAAGGGCGACGGCCCCGGCTTTGTGGCCGTCGAAGACGAAACCACACTGCTCATCCCCGACCGCAGCGGCAACAAGCTGATCTTTGGCCTGCAAAATATCCTGGCCAACCCCCACGTCGGGCTGATTTTTCTCATTCCCGGCACCGGCGAAACTCTGCGGGTCAACGGCATGGCCGAGCTGACCAGCGACCCCGCCATTCTGGATCGCCTGTCGGCCCGAGGCAAACCGGCCGTGGTCGCCATCCGGGTCCGCATCAAGGAAGTCTTCTACCACTGTGCCAAGGCGTTTCTGCGCGCCCAGCTGTGGAAGTCCGACACCTGGCCGGCAAAGAAAAAAATCTCGTTCGGCAAAATCCTGGCCGGTAAAATGGGCGCGGACGACAGGATGGCCGAGCAGATCGACCAGTTTGTGGAGCAGGATTACAAGACCAATCTGTAGGAATCTCTCAGGGGCAAGGCTTGTCTTATGAAAAACACCGAAAAAACCCGGAGCTTAGCGGATGAGCTGAGACCATTCGAGGATCAGTGGGTCGCCTTGGTTGAGGACAAGGTCGTAGCCTGTGGGGAAAACCCCCAGCAGGTCAAAGAGCGGGCCGAACAGCAGGGGTACACCGATTACGTCTTCCATCTGGTCCCCTCCTTTTCCCGTACCTTCTTGCCCCATGAGATTTGAGTACGAGCCCGTCCCCCTCAGTGGCGGTGGCGTCAGCTACCAACCCCGAGTGGACATTGTCTTTACCAATCCTCAGAATGGGAAGCGGGCTACGATCAAGGCGCTTATTGATTCGGGAGCCGGCATGACCGTCCTCAATGCTCAGTTTGCCGACATCCTGGAGATCAATCTGGAGGCTGGGCGTCCACGTCGGTTTTACGGGATTACCAGCAGTGCTGTCGGGTATGACCACCCACTCACTATCCGTGTCAGACAGGACCGGCGCAATGAGTTCCTGATTACTTGCGCTTTCCTGCCGGGTCTTCAGACCGACGCTCTGCTGGGACAGAGTGGGTTTTTTGAAAACTACAAAGTCATTTTCGAGCGGTATCGTAACCGTTTCCAGGTCATTCCGCACCGAACCTGACAGGCCGAGTTCCAATGCTGAGCCACTTCTTTGCCTATCTGTCGCGCATGAAATTCATCCGGCGCTGGGGGCTGATGCACAGCACCTACCCGGAGAACATCCAGGAGCACAGCTCCCAGGTGGCGCTGGTGGCCCACGCCCTGGCCATTATTCGCAACCGGGTGTTTGCCGGGCGGGTCAACCCCGACCGGGTGGCGGCTCTGGCCCTGTATCACGACGCCGGCGAGGTGCTGATTGGCGACCTGCCGACCCCGGTCAAATACTTCAACCCCGACATCAAGGCCGCCTATCAGGCCATTGAGCAGACCGCCAATGCCAAGCTGCTGAGCATGATTCCGGCCGAGCTGCGGGCCGACTATCGGGCCTTTTTCCAGCCCCAGACAGCGGATGCGGCCAGCCTCGAACTGGTCAAGGCCGCCGACAAACTGTGCGCCTACCTGAAATGCGTGCAAGAGGTCAGCGTCGGCAACACCGAGTTCAGCCAGGCCGAGAAAACGCTCAGAGCCACGCTGGAAGACCTGCGGCTTCCCGAAGTCAGCTATTTTCTCGACACCTTTGCGCCGAGCTTCAGGCTGACCCTCGACGAACTCAACTAAGCTCGCCGAGCAGAATATCCTGCGCGTTGTAGCGGGCCTGAAACTCGGCCAGGGCAGCCTCAAAGGCGGAATCGGGTTCGTCGCCGAGGCTGGTGTCCGGTCCCGCCGGAGTGACGCGCGCGATCCGCTCCCGCCACTCGACGCGCAGTTCGTCGTCCTGGGGCACGGTAGTGGTGTAGTGGGTCTCGCAGTCGGCGCTCAGAAAGATCGCGGCCAAGCGCTCCTGGCGGGGCAGTTTGTCGAGCAGGGTGGCATCCTCGGTCCGGCGCGGATTCAGGAAGAACACCCCGGCTCGCGCCTCGCCAAAGCCCGGCGACAACTGGTAGGCGATGGCCGCCAGCCACACGCCCCGGCTGCTCTGCCAGGTACACAGCGACACGGCCAGCGGCAGGCCCGACTCCACAAACCATTCCAGCTCCTCGACCCGCACGACGAGGGCCAGCTCATCGGTCCCGTCGCGGTCAATAAAGCGGGCCGAATACAGGGGCTCGTCCCGCAGCAGCAGCCAGCTGTCTCGGCCAATCACGACGCCCGTCTTTTCCATTGGCGGTCCTTCCTCTATCCTTTTTTGAGCGCCCCAATCATACACCCGGACACAAAGGAGTGCAGCATATGGCCAATGCGGAAATTGTCGCCATCGGATCAGAACTCTTGTTGGGCCAGATTGTGGACACCAACTCGGCCTGGATCGCCCAACGGCTGACCGACATCGGGGTGAATCTTTTCTATAAGACGATTGTGGGCGACAACCCCGGACGGATGAAAGAGGTCCTCAGCCGGGCTCTGGACCGTTCCGATATTGTGATTACCAGCGGCGGCCTGGGTCCGACCCAGGATGACCTGACCCGCGAGGTAGTGGCGGAAGTCAGCGGCCGCAAGCTGGTCCGCGACCCACGGCTGCTGGAACAGATCGATCAGCGCTTTCGCAGCCGCGGCTTTATCATGACGCCCAACAACGAACGCCAGGCCGACATTCCCGAGGGCGCCACCCCGGTTGAAAACCCGAACGGCACAGCCCCGTCCTTTATTGTTGAAGACCCCCGAGGGATCATCTTCGTCCTGCCCGGCGTACCGTTTGAACTCAAGTGGCTGTTCGACAACGAGGTCGAGCCCTACCTGCGACGCAGCTTTGCCCTGTCTGAAACGATTACCTATCGTGTGCTCAAGGTCGCCGAGTTGGGCGAAAGCCGGGTGGACGACGAAATCGGCCATCTGATCGCCAACTCACACAACCCGACGGTCGGCGTGCTGGCCCATCCGGGTCAGGTCGATGTGCGCATTGCGGCCAAAGCGGCCAACAGAGACGCAGCCAACAGCCTGATTGCGCCGCTCGAAGCCGAAATCAGACAGCGCCTGGGCAAACACGTTTTTGCCGTGGACGACGAAACCCTGGAAGAGGTCGTCGGCCAGCTCCTGCGGAGCAGGGGGATGACCATCTCGGTGTGCGAAGACCTGGGCGGCATGTTGGCCGCGCGGCTGCACCAGGCCGACCCCGAGCGGTGTGTCGAGAGCCTGAGTGCCAGCGGCCGGCCAGCGTTGCAACGGCTGTTGGGGGACACGGCTGACGAAGCCGTCTGGGACGATCCTGAGCGGCTGAGCCAGGCGCTGGCCCGCGCCGTCCGGGCACGCGCCGGCAGTGATCTCGGCCTGGCGGTTCACTCGCGGCCCGACCCGACCGATACGTCTGAAAATCTGGCCCGGGGTCAGACCTTCCTGGCCGTCGCCGACGGCGCCCATGTCAGGACCCGCAGCTACAATATGGCCGGCCGCGGCAGACCGGACCGGACGCGGATGAGCTTTAACGCCCTGGCCCTGGTGCGTCTGGCCCTGGTGGAGGGTGTGGGGGCATAGGGCCGACCGCTGCCAGCAGATTGGCCAGCTTGCGGGCCGGGCTGCGACCGGGCTGCTGCGCCCAGCGCGCGGCAACGCCGTCTGGCCCCCCCGCAGCGGTGAGCCCGACCCGGCCCAGCTCGTAGCGCAGTTCACCAACGGCCCAGGCAATCTCCTGGGCTGCCCGGCGTGAGACCAGCCGACCGGCGGTCTGGCTATGCCGGTGATGCTCGGCAATGGCCGCCTCCAGCCGGTCGAGATTCAGATTGCTCAGCGCGCTGACGGCCAGCAGCGGGCTTGACCAGCCTCCCGCATCCGCTCCCGACTCAGCAAGAGGAAACGTGTCGGCCTTCCATGCATCTATTGACACGTTTCCTCTTGTCGCCAGGGCAGCCCGAACCTCGGCCATGGCTTTGTCGGCCAGGGCTGCGTCGTCGGCCTTATTGACGGCCAGGATATCCGGGATTTCCATCACCCC
Source organism: Deltaproteobacteria bacterium (assembly GCA_012271025.1). The sequence goes on from JAAXHF010000018.1 coordinate 17,319, forward strand.
GGCTTTGATGAACTGGAGTACGTCGCCGGAGAAGGGCTGGACGACCAGCACCACGCTATCGGCGATATTGGCGATATCGGTCTCGCTCTGGCCGACGCCGACCGTTTCGACCAGCACCACGTCACAGATGTGGCGCAGCAAAAAAGCGGCCAGAAACGCCTCTCGGCTGAGTCCGCCCAGCCGGTCGCGGGCGGCAAAGCTGCGGGCGTACACCGTGGCTGCGGGTGGCAGCTGCATCCGGCTGCGGTCGCCCAGCAGCGCCCCGCCGGAAACCTTGCTCGACGGGTCAACCGCCACAACGCCGAGCCGACGCCCGGCCTGAACGGCGCGTGCAATCAAACGCGCGATCAGTGAGCTTTTGCCAACCCCGGGCGGGCCGGTGATGCCCACGACGTGGGCCGCAGCCGGCAGGCCGGCGAGTTCGTCGAGCACGGCCAGAGCGCGTTCCTGGCGCTCGGCGCGGCGGTCTTCGAGCAGATTGAGAGCGGCCGCTATGGCTTTTCGGTCAAAACGCAGCAGGGCTTGGAGGTCGATAGGAGGAATGGGCATATTCAGAATCCTCCTCGAAATCTGCCTCGCACAAATGTAAGCTCTCCTCTGTCAAAAGGCTCCGTGGCAAAATATAATACCGAGGCAGGCGACGACATGGACACAGCACAGCGGAAAACATTGGTGACGATCCTCATTGAGGTAGGCAAATTTACAACAGGTGGATTGGTAGTTGGCTATTTTGTCGCGCCACGGCCCATCAGCATCTTCACAGCTATTTTGGGTACGATATTCGCTCTCCTGTGCTTTGCATCAGCTGTTCTGCTTTCCAAGGAGTAATTATGGATGTCATGGGCTACATCTTTCTCGCAGGTATTGTGATTGTTCTCATCACGACAGGATGGGTACTCTACCAAGACCGTACCCATCGCTGAACAGCCTTCGTCCCGTTTTTGCAAGAACCCGGACGGCTTAGCGCTCCGCCCCTGCGGCCACCTCAACCATATCCGACACAATCTGGACCATCTCGAAGTCCTTGGGCGTGTAGACGCGCGCCACGCCGGCCCGACGCAGGGACTCGGCGTCATCCTCAGGAATAATCCCGCCGACCACCACCGGCAGCGTGTCGAGCCCTTCGGCCTTCAAGCCGTCCAGGATTTCCGGCACCAGGCGCAGATGCGAGCCGGACAGGATGCTCAGGCCAATGACGTGCACGCCCTCATCCCGGGCGCTGGCCACGATCTGGTCCGGGGTCAGTCGAATCCCTTCGTAGACGACCTCCATGCCCGCATCCCGACACCACACCGCGACCTGCTCGGCGCCGTTGGAATGGCCGTCCAGGCCGGGTTTGCCGACCAGCACCCTGAGCGGCCGGCCCAGCACCTCGGCCGCCTCGTGGACGCGCGCACGCACGGCCGCCAGCTGATCGGTCTCCGTTCGCCGACCGACGGCCGGAGCCCCGCCCAGGCCGGTCGGAGCCCGGAAGGCGCCAAAGATCTGCCGCAGCGTTTCCGACCACTCGCCAGTCGTCACCCCGGCGTGGGCGCAGCGGATCGAGGCCGGCATGATATTCGCCCCGCCACGCGCGGCCTCGGCCAGGCCGGCCAGCGCCGCCTCAACCTCGGCCGGCTTGCGGGCCGCCCGAAACGCGTGCAGGCGCTCGACCTGATCGCGCTCGGCCGCCTCGTCAACCTTGAGGATGGCCGACGACTCGCCGCTGTACAGCGGGGAGGGCGCAGTCTCGGTAAAGGCATTCACGCCGACGACAAGCTGCTCCTTGGTGTTGATCCGCCGCACCCGCTCGGTATGGCTGGCCACCAGCTGTTCCTTGACCGAGTCCAGGCCGGCAATGACCCCACCCATGTCGAGCACCCGCTCCAACTCCTGACGGGCTGCGGTCTTCACCGCTGCGGTCTTGGCCTCAATGACCGTACTGCCCTCAAAGATGTCCCCGTACTCGAGCAGATCGGTCTCAAAGGCCAGGATCTGCTGAATGCGCAGGCTCCACTGCTGATCCCACGGCCGGGGCAGACCCAGCGCCTCGTTCCAGGTCGGGAGCTGCATGGCTCGGCAGCGGGCGTCTTTGCTGAGGGTGACGCCGAGGGCCTCCAGGACAATCCGGGGCACATTGTTTTCGGGCTGGGCCTCGGTCAGCCCCAGGGAATTGACCTGCACGCCGTACCGAAAACGGCGCAGTTTCGGCTCCGTCACTCCATAGCGATCATGGGCCAGCTCGTCCCACAGCTGGCCGAAGGCGCGCAGCTTGCACACCTCCTCGATAAAGCGGACGCTGGCATTGACAAAGAAGCTCATCCGGCCGACCGCCGCCGCCAGCTGCTCGGCGCTGAGCCCGCCGGCATCGCGCAGCGTATCGAGAATGGCAATCGCCGTCGCCAGGGCGTAGGCCACCTCCTGGACCGGCGTCGCGCCAGCTTCCTGCAGGTGGTAGGAACACACGTTGACCGGGTTCCACCTGGGCACGTGGCTCACGGTGTAGGCGATGACATCACTGATCAGCCGCAGGCTGGGCTGGGGCGGGAAAATATACGTCCCGCGCGACAGATACTCTTTGACAATATCGTTCTGGGTCGTGCCCTGCAGGGCGGTCTGATCCACGCCGCGCCGCTCGGCCAGGGCGATATACAGGGCCAGCAGCCAGGCGGCCGTGGCATTGATCGTCATCGAGGTATTCATCTGGTCGAGCGGAATCTCGTCGAACAGCGTCTGCATATCGTCCAGATGGCAGATTGGCACGCCGACTTTCCCCACCTCGCCTCGGGCCAGACTGTGGTCGCTGTCGTAGCCGGTTTGGGTTGGCAGGTCGAAGGCGACCGACAGGCCGGTCTGGCCCTTGCTCAGGTTCAGACGGTACAGCGCATTGCTGGCCTTGGCCGTGGAGTGGCCGGAGTAGGTGCGCATGACCCAGGGTTTGTCTCGTTGCATGGGAGCGTATCCTTACTGACTGGACGAGCTAGCGCGACACCAACTGGAGCAGCACGCCGTGGGTGTGTCTGGGGCTGATCATGGCGATATCGCCGACCGTGCCGCGGATCACATTGGCCTTGATGCCGGCGTCGGCCAGGGTTTGGACCGCCCCGTCGAGATGATCGACATCCAGCGACAGCAGGTACATGCCCTCGCCCTTTTTGTCGATGAACTGACCAATCGGGCTGGCGTCGCCCAGCGGGGTGACGATTTCTATCTTGGCGTCTCCGATCGGCAAAAACGTGTTGCGCAGCCCCAGGGCCGGTACGTCCCGGGCCGCCTCCCGGTCCAGCCCGAAGTTGTGCTGATAGGTCGCCACCGCACCCTCCAGGTCCTTGACCGCGACGACCACATGGTCGAGCCGCCTGGCGGTGAAGCGCCGGTCACGGCCCTGACTCAGCAGCGACGCGTGCTCGGAACGGTCGACCGGCTGGGCGTACTCGACCAGCACGCTGCAACACGCCCGGGGATGCAGAAACGCGATGATCCCGGCCAGACCGTTGCGCGGCTGCTGGTCAATCAGCCGAATACCCTTGTCTTTGGCGTCTTGCAGCTCGGTGTCGATATTGTCGGTCTCGAAACACAGGTGGTGCAGCCCGCCGCCCTTGTTGTCCAGGAATCTGGCCACCCCGGAATCCGGGCTGATCGGCTCAAGCAGCTCGATTTCGCTCTCGCCAACGGGCAGCAGGGCGGCTTTGACGCCCTGGTCTTCGACTGTCGCCATTTTGCCCAGCGGCAGCCCCAGGATGTCACGATAAAATGCGTAGGCGTCTTCGAGATTGCGAACGACAATGCCAACGTGGTGAATTTTTGACAGCATGGACCTTCCTCCACGGGGGCGCCGACAGGGACGCCGACAGGAGGGCACCCACAGGGGAGCGCCCCTACATGACCCGTCTCATCTGCTCCAGAATATCGTAGCCGGTAATGGCCTTGCTCTTGGCCGCCTGCTCGGTCAGATAGGACTGCTCGACCGTGCCGGCCTGGGCGGCCTTGGCCAGATCCATCAGGGCGATTTTGACCGTTGCCTCGTCGATCATCTCGCCCGTCTGGGGGTCGGGCATCGAACCGCCGCCCTTCTCGTGGTACAGGTCGAGGACGCGGGTGGCATAGCCGACCTGCTCCTCGGTCGGCGTAAAGCAGGCGTTGGCGATAGCCGCCTGCTGGGGGTGAATGACCCAGGTGCCGTCCATGCCGATGTTGGCCGACCCCACGTTCTTGTCGCGCAGGCCAGCCTCGATCTCGGCCACCTTCTCGGGCGGATCGTTTCTGCGCCACAGCGGCAGATAGACATTGTCGATGGCGTGCAGCCCAGCCGCCTTGGCGGCAACCACAACGGCCTGCTTGGAGTAGTGAAAGTTGACGTTCTGATCCTTGACGATTTCCCGAATGCCCAGCGTGGCGGCAAAGTCGGCAATACCGAAGACCAGCCCGGCCATGCGGTCCGAGGCGCTGCCGATGTCGTAGGCGCGGACCACGGCCTGGGGGATTTCGATCAGGGCTTCAATCTGAATCCGGCTCTTCCAGCCGGCCTGTTTCTCCAGATTATCCAACAGGCTGGACACGTATTTGATATCGTCCGGGCCGTGGACCTTGGGCAGGATAATGCCGTGGAACCTGTCCACCGCCCCCTGCACGATGGCTTCGAGGTCGCCCAGGAAGAACTCCGAACGGATATTATTGGGCCGCACGGTCACGACTTTTTTGCCGAAATCCAGACTGGTCAGCGCCTCGACCACGCACGCCCGGCTCTGCGGACCCTTGAACTCGTAGGGGCAGGCGTCCTCGAAGTCCATCATCACATGGTCAACCGGCGATTTGACCGCATCGGCCGCGTTCTGGTGGAGCTTCATACTGTGACCGGGATAGGTCATCTCGGTCCGGGGGATCACAAAACGCTGGCCGTCATCGAGCACAAACATGCATGCCTCCTTGGCTGTCAATGAGAGTCGGGGGTCTTGTTTAGCAGATTCGGGCTGACTGCCCAACTGCCCTAGCCCGGATTCGGAGCGAATGGTATGGCTGAAGCCGAGGAGACCCATCCCAAGGAGACCCGTATGAGCGATGTACTGCGGCAGACCCAGACCATTGTAGACGCCCTGCAGCAAGTCCGTGACGAAGCCCTGCACCACGGCCGGAGCCTGACCGCCAACGGCAAGGCGATTGACGAACACCAGGTCCACGCCGAACGGCTGGCCTATCTGGCGACCGAGGTCGAGGCGGCCCGCGCCCTGCTGAACTATGCCACGGCCGCCACCGGGGCCGGCGACACCGGAATCGACGATAAGGCGCTCGGTTTTGCCGCCGAGGTCGGCCACAAGCTGCTGGCCACGGCCGACGTACAGCTGGCCGACTTCGGGTTTTCCGAGGCATTTGTGGCCGACACGCTGGGCAGCCCCGAGGTCAAGGCGGCCATCCGGTCCGGGGCAAACGAGGAGCGCTTTCGACACATCGGCCGGGCCGAGCTGGCCGGCCAGGGCGTCAACAACTCGTGGCTGGAGAGCGATATCGGGCTGATGACGCGCGACTCGGTGCGACAATTCGCCAAGACCGAGGTGGCGCCGATTGCCGAAGCCGTGCACCGCAACGACGATCTCATTCCCGAACACATTATCACCAGCATGGCCGAACTCGGCTATTTTGGCATGTCGGTACCCGAAGAGTACGGCGGTGGCGACATGGGTAATCTGGCCATGATTATCACCACCGAAGAGCTGTCCGCCGCCTCGCTGGGCGTGGCCGGCAGCCTGATTACGCGCCCCGAGATTCTGATCAAGGCCCTGCTGCGGGGCGGCACCCCAGCCCAAAAGCAGAAGTGGCTGCCGCCGGTCGCGTCCGGGCAGCTGATGGTCGCCATTTCGGTCACCGAGCCCGATACCGGTTCGGACGTGGCCTCGGTGGCCTGCCGGGCCGAGCCGGCCACCGTCAACGGCCAGGCGGGCTATGTGCTGAACGGGGCCAAGGCCTGGTGTACGTTTGCCGGCCGGGCCAACATCATCGCCCTGCTGGCCCGCACCAATCCCGACCTCAGTTCCGGGGCGCGGGGTCTGTCGCTGTTTATTGTCGAGAAGGACGCCTTTCCCGGCCATGCGTTCGAGATGACCCAGCCCACGGGTGGCGTGTTGCAGGGCGACGCCATCCCGACCCTGGGCTACCGGGGCATGCACTCGTATGTGTTGAACTGCGACAAGTATTTCGTGCCGGCCGAGAACCTGGTCGGCGAGGAAGCCGGGCTCAACAGGGGCTTTTATCTGCAAATGGCGGGCTTTGCCGCCGGGCGTCTCCAGACCGGCGGACGGGCAACCGGCCTGGCCCAGGCTGCCCTGGAGGTCAGCGCCGGCTATGCCGCTGAACGCAAGCAGTTCGGCGCCGCGCTGGGTGACTTTCAGCTCACCCAGTACAAGCTGGGCCGCATGGCCAGCCATCTGGCCGCCGCTCGCCAGCTGACCTATGCCGCCGCCCCGGCCATGGACAAAGACGAGTCGGCCACCCTGACCGCAGCCATGGCCAAGCTGCTGGCCTGTGACGTGGCGGTGTGGGTCAGCCAGGAGGGCCAGCTGATGCACGGCGGCTGGGGCTATGGCGAGGAGTACGCCATCTCGCGCTATGTGGTCGATGCCCTGGTGCTGCCGATCTTCGAGGGCGTCAAGCCGGTGCTGGAGCTGAAGGTCATCGCCAGGACCCTGCTGGCGTAGGCAGCGGCTTTCTCCAAATGTCGTTTCCTTTCATCCGGACGACAGGACCTCACCAGACCTTGACTTGATTACGCCGCGCAAAGCAGAATGGATGCCATGGCCACGCTCGCGTTCGACACACACGCTGCGGTCGAGATGCTCAGGGAGGCCGGATTCGAGGAAGCCCAGGCCGAAGCTGTGGTCGCCACGGTCGGCGGCGGCGCCATGGGCGAGAACGTTGCGACAAAAGCCGATATACAAGCGCTCAAAGCCGATCTCGCCGCGACGAAAGCCGATATACAGGCGCTTGAACAGCGTATGACGGCGCATATCGCCGGCAGGTTCGAGGTCCTGTATCGTAATCTATGGGCTATGGCGGTCGGCATCGTGGCCGTCACCGTCGCCCTGGTCAAGCTGATCCCGTAGCGGCACCATCCAATCATCAGGTAGGCCACGAACAAAACCGCCGCGATCAGAAGCTCCGCCTGGACCTCCTACCCACCCTTCCGTCGCCCGCCGTGCACCCTTCGGGACGGCGCCCTACCTGATGGCGAGGATCCTGTCTTCTCCCTATTGGATTCCTGTGATGCAGCGGAGGCGTCACCCTTCAGGGCTCCACGAGACGGTGAGCTCATCTTGTTGGTAAATGACATCATCTTCGGCAACAACACGGGCGTGATGACTCTTGAAATCAGTCGCCCAAAGAAGGGAAGCGGCACGGCGGGTGGTGATACGAAAACACGCGAGGTTCGGCATTGTCCGCCACCCTACGAAAACGGCTGCACGGACGGCTGAACCCATTCGACAATTCGGCGGTGCCAGGCGAATGCCCAGCAGCCATGGGCAAGCCGTAGGCCTGGTTTTGATACCCGAATCTGTAGCAGCGCATAGTGCCGGTGAAGATCACGACGTGCAGATGTGGCATGCGCCTATTGACAACCTAATTCAAACTCCGGGCAATACGGAAACCGTAGTCGTTGTCCCGATGACCAGGACTCTGTGGACGGAATAGTGCATCCCCGGAAGTGGGTGTCGCTCTGCCCATGCGGTCATGGAAGATAGATTTCTCAGCCCTTAACAATGGGTCTGCGCTCCTTCTAACCATGTTACATCTCGGCGCAACAGCTTGTCATGCACGTATGCATGTGGTCCTCTTCTTCTGCTGTCTTCGACATACACCCGTTCATTACATCTCTAGCTTGGTTCATTGACTTTTGTCGGATCTCTGACTCGTCATGGAGGAGAAAACTGAGGCCCAGGGTTGCTCCAGCTATCGCGCCTTCAAGTAGATAGCCGGCAGAATCATCAATATAGTCCTCGTAGCGTCTTTTCGCCTCGGCATATGCAGCTCTCTCCGCTTCACATCCTCTCGGGCGCTGGATTGTCCGCACACAGTCTGACAAACAGACTGATATGGTTTGCCAGCTCAGTTCCAGGTCGGACTGTTGACTCTGGTCCAGTCTTGGCCAATTGTCTACGTCCGCTTCACACTCTGCCCGTCGCGCTGCCAGCCTCGCTCGTTGCTCTTCCATTTCCCGCGCCCGGCGCTGCGCTTCAGCGGCTCGTTCCCGCGCCCACCGTTCAGCTTCGGCACGTTGTCGAGTCCGCGCTTCCTCAACGTGCCGCCCTTGCGGATACGCCGCCAGATATGCCTCGTACGCCGTTGCGGTATCGATCCGCCACGCCTCGGCATATGCGGTGTCATCTGCTTCTCGCGCTTGCCGTGCGGCTTCTTCCTGCGCTGCACGTTCCGCTTCCGCCTGCCGTCGTGCCTCCTCTTGCTGACGCAGCGCTGCTACCACCTCGCGCCCCTGCGCGATCAAGGCATCGGCCTGCTCCGGTGTCAGATAGCCCGTCACTGCAAAGCCCTTCCCCCGCTGCCATTGTCGGAGCGCCGCACAGGTACTCGGTCCAAACAGTCCATCCGCAACGCCGGCTGGATAGTCTAGCGCTGTCAAGCCCTGCTGCACCAACATACGCCCCGCTCGGATACACCTCCAGGTAGACCCGCACCTCGGCCTCCCTGTCACACACCACACTCTGCCAAAAGAGCGTCTCGCGCGCGTCCTGCGCACCGAGAACAGATGGGAGTATCGAGAGGAAAAACACCAAGGCCCATCTGACCAAGAACCTGTTCATGGGCGTATCCAACGCAACACCCTCCGGAAAGTCAAGCGACGGACGGCTATGATTTCGTCAACACGGAGAGAGTTGTAGCTTGTTAGGCTTCTTTGAAAAGACTAACATAGCCAGATCAAATTGCTGGTGAGGAGCGAGTATGATTCGTGCGACGATTTCAGAGGTCAAGAATGGCTTGAGCGCCTATCTGCGCCGGGTCAAAGCCGGAGAATCCGTCGTGGTGATGGAGCGGAAAACGCCGGTCGCGCGCATTATTCCAGTCGGGCATGATGCCGGAGGCGGACAAGAGCTGGACGAGGTGGATAGAGAGGCTAAGCTCGCCCGCTTGGTGCAGGCGGAGATCGTGACGCGCCGCGGTTCTGGCAGCCCTCTCGATATCGTGAGACAGCCCCTCCGCCAGGGCGCTGGGCTGCTGGACGCCGTGCTTGAGGAGCGCTCGGAAGAACGCCGAGAGGGGGAGCGGTGAATTTCTGGGATACCTCCGCGCTGGTTGCCCTGAGCGTGGATGAACCGCGCCGGCAGGCGGCGCTGCGGGTGCTCGAAGCGGATGAGCAGATCGTCGTATGGTGGGGCACCGCAATCGAGTATGTCGCGGCGGTCTCACGGCGGGAGCGTGACGGAAGCCTCAAGACAGGCGAAGTCACAGAGCATCTCGGCCGCCTCACCGCACTGTCGCAGGTGTGGTACGAAGTACAACCCAGTCGGCGGCTCAAGACCGTGGCGCAACGCCTGTTGCGCGTCCATCCACTCAGAGCTGCGGACAGTCTGCAACTGGCGGCCGCGCTCGTCGCTGCCGAGGATGAGCCTTCGAGCATCGGCTTTGTCTGCTTTGACGCGCGGCTCAATCAGGCGGCGTCGCGCGAGGGCTTCGCCATCCTCACGCCGTAATACAGAAGGCAGACAGTGTCATCGCAATGGGGAAAGGATAACAGGGCACAGGGTTACGGAGTTCTCGCCAGGCGGAAGCCGAGACTGCCGTGGCGACTACCCGGCGCATTCCAATTGCGATTCGCCGCCCGGCAAAGGCGGGCATAGCTGTACCAACTCCCGCCGCGAATCACCCGGGCGGCGCCCGAACTAGGACCACGGGGGTCGGTCACTGCGCCACGGGGATAGGCGCCAGACCAGTCCGCTACCCACTCCCACACGTTCCCGTGCATGTCGTATAATCCAAACGTATTCGGCCGCTTCTGCCCTACGGGATGGGACCTGCCTCCTGAATTGTCCGCATACCACCCATACTGCCCCAACCGGTTCGCCGCGTTCCCAAAATGATACGCCGTCTGTGTTCCTCCCCGCGCCGCATACTCCCACTCCGCTTCCGTCGGCAACCGATACACCTCCACCCCCTCCCGCCGATTCAGCTCCTCAATGAAGCCTTCCACAGCGTTCCAGGACACTTGCTCCACCGGACAGGTGCGGCCGCAGTTGGAGAAACCCGACGGGTTACGCCCCATCACCGCTTGCCACTGTTCCTGCGTCACTTCGTACTTCCCCAGGTAAAAGGGCTGACTGAGTGTCACCGCATGTACTGGCCCTTCGTCAGCGGATCGCCCGGGCTCATCGGCCGGCGAGCCCATCTCGAACGTCCCCGGCTCGACCAGCACGAACTCCACGCCGATGCTGTTGCGGATCTCGCGGGGAAGCTGCGCCAAACGTTCCGCCTCGGCCCGTTCCTGTTGGTGGGTCCGCGCCTCGGCCGCATAGCGTCCAGTAGGATAGGCCGTCAGGTAGTCTGCATACGCCGCTGCCGTGTCTACCCGCTGCGCCTCGGCATACGCCGCCTCGTCTACCTCGCGTGCTCGCCGCACCGCTTCTGCCCGCGCCGCCGCCTCTTGTGCCAACCGATTTGCCTCTGCCTGCTGCTGTTGCGCTACCACGGCATCCCGCCCCTGCGCGATCAACGTGTCCGCCTGTTCCCGCGTCAGATATCCCGTCGCTGCAAAGCCTTTGGCCTGCTGCCATACTCGGATCGCTCGCCGCGTCGCTGGTCCTAACAGGCCGTCCGCGATCCCTACTTCGTAGTCCAGCGACGCCAAGCCCTGCTGCACCAGGATGCGTGCCGTTCGATCCAAACCTAGCTGCCGCTCTAAACACTGCTGCGCTTCGGCGACGTATGCCCCGGTCGGATACACCGATGCGGTTGAGGGCGGCTTCTTCCTTACCCTGGACGACATGCAGGACGAACATCAAGACGGCGGCCTGCAACAGCGCCAGCAGGGTGGTGTAGAAGGCCACGCCCAGGCTTTCGGTGAGCTGCTGGAGCAACTTCGGGTCCTGGAATTCCGGCGCGTTGCCAGCGTCATTCAGGGCGAAGGCGATCCCGACCACGGTGCCGATGAAGCCCAGGGTCGGGATGAGCCACACTATATAGCGTAGGGCGTTGTATTTCAGTTCAATCTCGTGCTGAAACAGTTCCAGGCTGGAGTTGAACAGATTGTTGGCCTTGTCGATGTCTCCGCTGATCTGGAACTGCTGGATACAGCGCGCCATCAGCCGTTGCAGAAAATACGGCTCGCCTGCTGCCATAGTCTCTCGCATGTGCTTGTACAGACCGACCAGGTCCTGCTTGCGCAGCAGGGTAGTCTCGTCTTCAGGCAGCAGGCCCTTGTGGATTTGCCGGATTTCCCGGTCCGACTCTCGATAGCGCACCACCAGTTCACCGGCCCCGATAAAGAAGACCAGCCACATGCTGTTTTGCACGGTGAAGGGATACGGAAACCTGGAGTTCCTATCCAGCAGAAAATTCGCCGCCTCTCCTTCGGGCAGCAGGACACTCAGCAGCCCGACAAAGACGACGCCAGCCAGCAGCATGCCGGCGACAATCGTGAGGCGCTGGTTCATCGGCGCTCGCCCTCCTCAGAGGATCCGGCCAGGGCAATCGGCTCACCGGTCTCCGGGTCAAGGGCAACGCCGTGGCGAACGTCCAGCTTCTCTTTCTGTTCGGCGGTAGACGGTTCCGCTCCCCCTGGTCCGTGAGCCCTGGCCGCACCGGAACCTTGGAGGCGAGCAATCCGGGTAAGGAGAGCGGACACGCTCAGTTCGACCTCGCCAAACCGAATCCGCGCCCCGGCGCCGGCAAACTCCTGGCTGATTTGGCGCCAACGCCCATCTTTATTAAGGAACGTGCCGTTGGTGCTGGCACAGTCCGTGATATACACCCGCCCGTCAGGCAGGGGAATAACTTCGGCGTGAAGGCGCGACACTGTTGTATGCGGTACGGTGATGGCCGCCGCGGCATCACGGCCGAGGGTGTAGCAGGCAATTTTCGACATAGGCGCTTCACGTTAGGCCCGCTGTAGCGAAAACAGAGCGTGTCTCATTTTGCATTGAAAAATGCTGACCAGGAAAATCCCTTCATCTCTGGGCTCGTCCTGTTCTGCTTGTACCTGACTGGTATCACATCGCTCATTTTTGACACTGCCAAATTGGCAGTGTCAAAACGTTGAGAAATGTTACGATCTCTCGGGTGCTCGGCCGGGCGGGAATGGTGGGACAGACCCTGTGGAGAAAAAATCGAACTGAGACACGACTCGAAAACAAGAAGGCCTTGTCAATTCAGCCCGTTCTCGGGTTTGCCGGCTCTCCTCCCTCTGAAGAGAGATGAGGCGTTAGGCTTAACTTTCCCAGCTGCGCAGCCGTATGCGCAGGCCATGCCAGAGCGCTTCGTTCGTTGGGTTCTGGGCGCGTCCGTCCTGCTATTCCTTCTCGTGCTGTCGTCTCCTGCCCGTGCGCAGGACGCGCGAGACGCTCTTTTGGGAGAGTGTGGAGTGTACGAGCGCCTTGCAGGTTGGAGCGTACTTGGAGACGTATCCGAATGGAGCGTATGTCACCGAAGCGCAGGCGTGTTTAGTGCGGGCGAAAGAGATGCTCTTTTGGGAGAGTGTGGAGTGTGAGAGCAGACTTCAGGTCCAAGCGTACCTGGGGGTCTATCCGAGCGGCGCATATGTCGATGAGGCGCGGCAGTGTTTAGAGCAGCAACTCGACTTGGACCGAGCGGCACGTATCCTGGTGCAGCAGGGGCTGGCTTCGCTGGACTATCCGGCCGGGATCGCGGACGGGCTATTTGGGCCGAGCACGCGGGCAGCGTTGCGAGCGTGGCAACGTGGGAAGGGCTTTGCGGCAACGGGATATCTGACGCGGGCGCAGGCGGACACCTTGATCGCGCAGGGACGCGACGCTGTGACAGCGGCCGCAGCACAGCAACAGCAGGAAGAGGCGGACCGTTTGGCGCAAGAGGCGGCAACGCGGGAAGAAGCCGCCCGGCGAGCGCGAGAGGCGGATGATGCGGCCTATGCCGAGGCCCAGCGGGTAGACACAGCGGCAGCGTATGGTGCTTACATGGCGACCTATCCCACCGGGCGTCATGCGGCTGAGGCACGGACACGCCAACGGCAACGAGCAGAGACGGAACGGTTGGCACAGCTTCCCCGTGAGGTGCGTAACAGCATCGGCATGGAGTTTGTGTTGATTGAGGCGGGAACGTTTCAGATGGGCTCGCCGGCTGGAGAGAGGGGGTGGGATGATGACGAAGGGCCGGTGCATGAGGTGACAATCAGCCAGCCGTTCTACCTGGGGAAGTATGAAGTGACACAAGGGGAGTGGCAAGCGGTGATGGGGAGCAACCCGTCGCGTTTCTCCAACTGCGGCCGAACGTGCCCGGTGGAGAATGTCTCCTGGGACGATGCGCAGAAGTTTATTGGTGCACTGAACAGACGGGAGGGGATGGAGACGTACCGGCTGCCGACCGAGGCGGAGTGGGAATATGCGGTGCGGGCTGGGACGCGGACGGCGTATCACTTTGGGAATGCGGCGGGCGAGTTGTATCTCTACGCCTGGTACGGCGATACTGGGGTATTCTTCCCGGAGGGAACCCATCCGGTAGGACAGAAGCAACCGAATGCCTGGGGATTGTACGACATGCATGGGAACGTGCGAGAATGGACAGCGGATTCAGTATAGGGACTACCCCTCTGGTCCAGTTACCGATCCTCGTGGCTCTAGGGTCTGGACTCATAACCAGTAGAGGAGAATAGCGGCGAGGGTTGGTATGACACCGCCCGCGATTGCCGCGTTGCGAATCGCAATCGGTGGGTGCCGGACCTCCGCCTCAGCTTCCTTGGCTTCCGCCTGGCGAGAACCCCCTAACCCTGTGCGCTGTTACCCTTTTACGCTTTATGGGTGAGGAGCCGTCCCGCGTGCTGTCCCGAAGGGCGCACAGCGGGCGGCGGGGACGAGGGGAGTGGGGTCCAGGGGCGAAGCCCCTGGTTGAATTTTCTGCTGTCCTGTCTTCCCTGGCGCTACCGCCCGGCTTCCTGGTCTTAATCAGACAGGCCGTTGCTTGACTTTCCTGAAGGCTCAGCGTTGTATGATCCCATGAGTCGATTCGTCGCCCGGTGGGTCTTTGCCCTCCTTCTCCTGCCCGGTCCGGTCTGGGCGGTTGAAGCAGCGCCGGCCTTGTCTGACCGCGAAATTGCCGAGCGCTTGACACGGCTTGAAACCCGTCTCGACGAAGGGCTGAAAGCGCTGCGGGCGGATATCCAGCAACTGCGGGAAGACATGAACCGGCAGAATCAGCAACTGCGGGAAGATATGAACCGGCAGAATCAGCAGCTACGGGAAGATATGGACAAGCAGTTCGCCCGCCAGTTCCGCCTGACCCTGGCCTTGCTCGGCGCCTTTACCGCACTGGTGGCGGCTATCATTGGCTTTGCATTGTGGGACCGACGAACGATGATCCGGCCCTTTGAGCGCGCCGTCAACACCCTGACCGAGGAGCTGACGACCAATCGGCAGCGCTTGGAGGCCCTGCTTGACGCCTTACGCGCCTTGGGCCAACGCAATCCTGAAGTCGCCAACGTACTCAAACAGTTCAACCTGCTGTAAGAACCGTTTGCGGCGTGTAGGGGCGACCGGCCGGTCGCCCCTACTCCCGGTCAAAGTTTTTTGGTACTCCTGGTTTCCCTAGCGTTGCCGTCGGTAACGTCGCTTCCGGTGGCGCTTTATTGATGGCGCGGACACAGGCTGGTATCTGTAGCGGCATCAGCGGGGCTGCTGAGGACAGGCAGAAACGAGAGAGTGTATGGGCCATGTGTTCACACAAATAGTTTTGAGCAACCCGAGGCAGACCGCATTGTCGTCCATCACCGTGCAGGCCCTGGCCGATACGGGTGCCTTGATGCTGTGCATCCCGGAACACATCGCCCTCCAGCTGCGCCTGGAAACCGAATCCATCAGAGAGGTGTCCGTCGCAGGTGGACGGAGTATGAACGTCCCATATGTTGGGCCAATCAAGGTGAGTTTCGGCGACCGATTTTGCTATGTGGGTGCCTTGGTACTCGGGGATGAGGTGCTGCTGGGGGCCGTCCCTATGGAAGATATGGATCTGATCGTGAATCCGAGCCGGCGAGAGGTCACGGTGAACCCGGCCAGCCCCAATATCCCCCACGCTCGGGTCAAGTCATTGCCCAGAACCTCGCTGGCGTAGAAAACCGGGCGAACATCGCGATTGCTTGGCGGAATGGCATCTCGTGAGGCAGGACGACCAACTCTTACAGAAAATTCTCCAAGGCCGGTCCGATGCGAATATCCGCTTTGGTGAGTTGTGTCGTCTGCTTCGACACTTGGGATTTGTGGAACGTATACGAGGCAGCCACCATATATTCAGGAAGCAAGGAGTCGCGGAGAAAATCAATCTGCAACGTGACGACGGCCACACGAAGCCGTATCAGGTGCGTCAAGTCCGCCGGGTAATCCTGAGATATAAGCTGTGGGAGGATACATAAATGTATAAATATGAAGTCATTCTCTACTGGAGCAACGAAGATCAAGCCTTTATTGCCGAAGTCCCTGAGCTGGCCGGGTGCATGGCTCATGGCCAGACCCAAGAAGCCGCTCTCAAACACGTCAATGACGCGATACGACTGTGGATTGACACGGCTCACGAGTTTGGCGATCCGATCCCAGAACCAAAAGGTGAACGTCTGATACTTGCCTAGCGCGATCCCGAAGTCTCGGCGACCGACCGGTCGCCCCTACATAAGCAGGCCCTGATAGCGGGCCATAAACCGCCGATCAATCCAGTCTTTGAGCTGCCACGCCCAGCGGCTGTGAGAAACCAGCCGCTTATAGCGCAGCAGCGCCTTACCATCCGCAGTATTCAGGATCGACAGGAAGCCGGACTGCGGGCGGTAGCGCGGCAGCGGATGGCCGTTCAGGCTGGCCCGCAGGCTCTCCCACAGCACCGGTCCCTGACGGACCGCATACACCCCGGCTTTGGGGGTGTGGGGATAGGCGGCGAGGGTGGCACAATCGCCCACGCCAAACACCCGCCGGTCGTCGAGCGCGTGCAGGCTGTCGCTGACCAGCAGGAAGCCTCGGGCGTCCAGCGCCAGACCACACGCGCGGAACACCGGAGGTGCGGCCGCTCCGCTCAGCCAGACGGTCAGGTCGGCGGCACGGGTGTCGCCGTCGTCCAACTCGACCGCGTCGGCATGCACCCGGCGCACGGACCGGCCGGTATGCACCGCAATCTTTTTGTGAGCCAGGATACGCGCGGCGCGGCGACGAAAGGCCGTGGAATAGCCGCCCAGCATAACGGGCGCGGCCTCGAACACGGACACCTGACGGGCTCGTCCGGCTCGGGCCAGCGCAGCCTCAAGCGCGCACGCCACCTCAAAGCCGGCCGCCCCACCACCAACAACCGCAATACGGCAGGCACGGCCGTTTTTTTCCCGAGCCAGGGTCTGGAGACGCTGACACAGCGCGGAGACCCGAGAGAAGGGTTTGAGCAGGACCGCGTGCCGGGCGACGGCTTCGGCCTCAGCCCCCACAGCCTGGGAGCCGAGGTTGAATGAGATCAGGTCGTAAGCGACAGGCTTGGCCTCGGCCAGCCGAAGCGTCCGGCTGTTCGGGTCGAGACCAAGCGCCCGGGCCTGGATGAAGCGCCCCTGCGCCCGCCGGACCAGGCCGGCAACATCGACTCGGACAGCGTCTGGCGGGTAGGTCCCAGCCACATACCCAGGCAGCATCCCCGAGTAGTAGTGATAGGCGTCCAGAGAAACAACGCTCAACTCGACGTTCGGCAGGGGAGTGAGGAGACACCGCCGCAGCACTTCAAGATGGGCGTGGCCGGCTCCGACGAGAACGAGGCGGGTGGGAGTAGGAGCAGAGTGTTGCCGCATGAGCAAACAAAACCGGCGCATCAAGAAGGGATGGGGATGGCGAGTTGTCTGCAAATCCGTAGTGCAGTGAAATCGGGAATTTCTCGGTGTCGTATCAGGTCGCGCCGTTTCATCGCACAGCGGGCTGAGGAACGACGCTGACCTGTGAGGCCGCACTCAGTAGCAGATGAATAGGTTCCTCCAGGTCAGCCTCAGGATCGGTACAGGCAGGATCGGGCTGGGGGAGAGGTTCGCCCCGGAGCAGATGTGTTTCAGCCATATCCACCAGAGCGCTGGCCAATGAACGACGGGCTTCAGCGAGAGTCTCCCCACAGCTTATCGTCTCGGGAAAATCCAGCACTTCTGCATGGATACCCTGATCGAGAAATTTATACATTGCTTTGTAGGTCAACATGGGACACCCGCACGGCCGTGTCGGCACAGTGATTCAGCCCTGCCTCGGTTCCAGCCCCTCAAACCACGGCAACACCAGCTCTTCATTGATGCGCGAGGTGTAGGCGTGGCCCCAGTCGGGCAGTTCTTCGTAGGTCGCGTTATAGCCAATGTTGCTGAGCAGCTCGTAGCCCTGCCGGATCGTGGCCACCGGGAAAATAAAATCGTGGACCCCGTGCACAATGTAGATCGGCAGGTCCTGGCCCTGCTTGCGGCGCAGCATGGGATCCAGCATGGCGTGAAAATCGCCCGCAATCGGAGCAATGCCGGTAAACATGTCCGGGCGGCTCAGACCCAGCATATAGGTGAAGGTTCCGCCGTCGGACAGGCCGGACAGGTAGACCCGGCTCGTATCGACCGCGTAGGTGGCACACACCTCGTCGAACATCCTGGTGATGGACTCGACATCGAGCGGCGGCTGCAAGACCGACCACGTCACATCGACCGACTTGGGCGACAGCAGCAGATAGCCCTTGCTCTTGGCCGGTCGCAGCCAGGCCCAGATATAGTCTTCGCCCCGGCCATAGCCGCCGTGCAGACAGATGATCAACGGCCAGGCTGTGTTCGGGTCATAGTTTTCCGGCACGTACAGGGAGTAGGCGGCGTGGGCGTCGGTGCGCTTGGTGTGCATCAGGCCGACCGGCGCTCCGGCGTCGGGTGTCCGGGTTTCCAGGGCGTCCCGCTGCGGCAGCGCCTCGGGCAGCAACCAGTATTCCTGGAGGGTCGGGGTGTGGGCTCGCAGCTCATACAGCAGGTTCATGCCTTTGCACAAGGCCCAGCGACTCTGCAAAAACGCCAGCGAGAAGTCCTTGCCGCCGGGCTCCAGAAACGCCTTGGCCGCACCCGCGCACTGGGCCAGCGCGGCGGTAAAGCCGGCGTGAAACTCGGTCAGCGCGTCTGGGGGCGACAGCGCGGCCAGCTCATCGGCCAGGGCCGAGAACATGTCGCCCGTCACAGCCTGAAGCTCGGCCTGGGAGTCGCCGATCTTGCCGAACTGGATATGCTCCTGAATCGACTCAAACGTCCGCAGAAAACGGAGCAGTTGCTCCTCGGCCGTATGGATGACCTGCATATAGGGTGCGTCTGCCATCTCGCCCTCCCGTGTCGTCGCTTTGCAGCCGGACCCTAGCAGCCGGGCGGGTCCAGCCGCAAGAGTCCGCGCGGCCGCTTACTGGCCGAATTCCTCGTCGTAGTCTTCTATTGCGGCCTGGACAACGCGCAGCGCGTGGGCACGGTCATAGATACGCTCAATCACGATGTTGGACTGCGTACCGGGCACGAGCTTATAGGTCGAAAAGTAATGCTGTAGGCGCTCGACCAGGACTTGCGGCAGGTCGCTCAGATCTTGGGCCTGGCCCCACAGATTATCGTTGGCCAGCACGGCGATAATCTTATCGTCGGCTTCATCCTGATCGATCATCTGCAGCCCACCCACCACCCGAGAGGTGAGAATAACCTCTGAGCGGTTAATCGGCCGTTCACTGACCACACAGATATCAAGCGGGTCGCCATCCCCGCGTGTTGCCCCTTCAGACAGCGCGCTGACCCGCCGTCCACAATAGGTACGGGGGATAAACCCGTACAAGGCCGGCGGCATTGAGGTACTGCGCTGGGGGCGATCGACTCGCAGATAGCCGGTGGTTTTGTCAATCTCGTACTTCACCACGTCAAACGGCGTAATCTCAATGTAGGCATTGAGCCGCCCGGGCGGCTCAGGACCGACGTCTAAACCATGCCAGGGATGCGGACGCCAACGATAAAACGGCTTGGGAAATGCCATGCAGACCTCTCAAACGCTGCTCTTACTGCCCGTGTCGGGCTACGTTCCGCCCGCCCGTCCGACGGCGATATCCTAGCTCGACTCGGAATCCAAAAGACCGAGCCCTTCTAAGGCCAAGCCATAGCCGAGCAGATCGAGCATGCGCCGCTTGAGGTCCTGGGTCAGCGCCACCCGGCTGTAGCGCAGGGTGAGCGGTGGTTGGCGCAGCAGCTGTTCGGCCAGCTCCCAGGCCCGGGGCAGCAGGGCGTCCGGCGCCACCACCTCGTTGACCAGACCCAGCTCCAGAGCCTGTTGGGCCGACAGGAGCTGCCCGGTCAGCAGAAAATAGCGCCCCCGGTTGAGCCCCAGCAGCAAGGGGTAGACGACGTGCATGCCGTCGCCCGGCACCATGCCGTTGGGGAAATGTGCCGAGTCCTGAAACTCGGCCGTCTCAGACGCCAGCACGATGTCGCACAACAGCGGGATTTCAGAGTGGCGCAGGGCCGGGCCGTTAATGGCGCTGATCATCGGCACCTCGATATCCAGCAGATTGCTCAGCAGGTGCTTGCCCTCCCAGTAGACCGGATCCCAGCTGCGAGCATTGACCTGGGGCCGCGACGAGGGAGTCGACCGGGGCCCGGAAAAATCGGCGCCGGTGCCGGTCAGAATGATCAGTTTGTTATCCGGGTCGGTGCCGATCTCGGCGAACGCCTGGGTGAACTCACGGTGGGGCAACAGCCCCCACTGTAAACTTCCGCCGTCGGTATGGAAGGTCAGCTGCAACACGCCGTCCCGGCGCTCCATGCGGATCGTCTGGTATGTGTTGGCATAGTCCTCAAATCTGGCCATACGCAGTCCTCCTTATTTCGTTATCGGACGTGTCGGTTCAGGCAAGACTCAGCCGTCCCGCCCGTCCGTGTCGGTCTCAAGCACCCGCACCTCGACCGCGTAGCGCCCGTGCGGCCCCTCGGCAATCTCGAAGCCCACCCGGGCACCGGGCTCCAGGCTGCGGTCTCCCTGACCCGGAATAGCGCTGAAGTGGACAAAGAGAGCCTCGCCCTGCTCGGAGCGGATCATCCCCCGCC
>JAAXHF010000043.1 GCA_012271025.1 Deltaproteobacteria bacterium
GCCCTGGCCAGTGCGACCCTGCCGAGCCTGGCCGCCCAGGCTCAGCAGGGCAATCTTGCCGGCTTGGCCCAGAGCCTCGGCTTTGCCCTGCGGCTCACCAATACCATTGTCGTACCGACAAGCCTGGGACTGCTGGTGCTGGCCGTTCCGATGACCGCCAGCCTCTTCTTTCGGGGCGCCTTCCCGGCCGACCAGGTCATGCACACGGCCGGCATACTCCAGGCATTTGCCCTCGGGCTGTGGCCGATTGCCGTCAGCCGCCTGCTGGTCTCGTGTTTATACGCTCTTGGCGACACCCGCACGCCGGTACGGACCGCCGGGCTGAGTCTAGTGGTCCATGTCGGCCTCAGTCTGGTGTTGATGGGCAGTCTCAGCGTCGCTCCCGACGCCTCCGGCCTGGCCCGGTTCTTTGGCCGCCTGAGTGCCGCGCTGGCCGTCTGCGACTATGGCCTGGTCGGGCTCGGGCTGGCCTCTTCCTTGGCCACGGTGGTCAATATGCTGCTGTTGGCTGGCGTCGTATTCCGTCGTCTGCCCCAATTTCCGTGGTCTGCCTGTCTGGCCTCGCTGGCCTGGAGTCTGCTCGCCGCAGCCGTAATGGCTGGACCGGTGTGGCTGGTAGCTGGGCAGATGCAGTGGCTCGACCCGGACGGGCCGGTGTTCGGACGCCTGGCCGTATTGTTGGCGGCCATCGGTGTTGGCGTGGTCAGCTTTGGTGGGCTGATGTGGTGGGCGAGAAGACCGGACCTGACAGCCCTGCTCAGCCTGCTACCCGAGCGTCTGCTTGGCCGCTTGCCACAGCGCTTCTAGGCGAGCCAGCGGAGCGGTGTGGATGTCTTCGGCCTTGTCGGCCAGTTGGGTCTCGATATACCGAAAGCGCCGACCGAAGCGGCTGCTGGCCCGACGCAATGCCGACTCGGCATCCAGGTCGAGATGGCGGGCCAGACTGGTCAGGACAAACAGCAAATCGCCCAGCTCGTGCTCCTGACGGTCGGGGTCTGGACTGCGGTCGGCGTCCTGGAGCGTCTCGGCCAACTCGTCCACCTCTTCACGGACTTTCTCAAACACCGCCGCCGCCGAGGTCCAGTCAAAACCCACCCGAGAGGCCTTCTCACCCAGCCGCTGGGCCTGAATCAGGGCCGGGGCGGCCTTGGGCACGCCGGCCAAAACCGACTGATCGGCCTTCCCCTTTTTCTCCTGCTCCTTGATCTTGACCCAGTTCTGGGCCACCTCGCGGGCATCTTTGACCTGGGTATCAGCAAAGACATGGGGATGACGGCGGATCAGTTTATCGCTGATCGCCTGAGCCACATCGTCAATGCTGAACCTGCCGCTCTCGGCCATCAGCTGGGCATGGAACACAATCTGGAGCAGCAGGTCACCGAGTTCTTCCTTGAATTCCGGCCAGTTCCTGTCCTCCAGAGCTTCCAGGACTTCGTAGGTTTCTTCGAGCAGATGGGGGATTAAGGAATCCGGCGTCTGCTCCCGGTCCCAGGGACATCCGCCGGGGCTGCGCAGACGGGCCATGATCTCGACCAGACGGGCGAAGGCAGGGTGTGATTCGTGTGCCATGGCAGTCGGGATAGAGGAAAAGTGAACGGCAAGCAAGGGCACAGACCGGGGGCGGTAGGGACGGCAGACCAGTGGCGTACAACAGACAAGACGAAGGCGTTGGGTCTCACAGGAAGACAGGTACGCCAAGCATTCAACGCAGGATCTTCTCGGTGGTCCGAAAATGCAGTTTGGCCACCCGGCCGAGGGCGTCCGGTCCGTGCTGACGTACAAATTCTTTTCCGGCCGCAATGACCGCAGTGGCCCCTTTGGGCAGGCTCAGGCCGAACTCACGGCTCAAGCCCTGCAAGCGGTGCAGAAATTCCGCCCGAGCCACGATTGACGCTGCGGCCACGGCGATCTCGACCTCGGCCCGGGGTTTCTGAACGACCCGCACCCGACGGCCTTTTTCCATCAGCGCCGTGTTGAGAAAACGTGCGGCGCCAAACTGATCGACGACCACCCGTTCACACGACACCCGCTCAAGCAGATTCTCGATTGCTCGGGCATGGCCCCACGCCAGAAGCCTGTTGAGATTGTTGAAGGACGCATACATCCCGTTGTAGCGTTCGGGTCCAATCGCCACGATGTCATGTGGACAGGACTGTCGAATGTGCCGCGATAAGGCACCGGCCCGCGTGTCGGAGAGGCTCTTGCTGTCCCGGACCCCGGCGTCCCGCAGTGATCCTTCCAGCTCGGGCGAGACGTACACGCCGGCAATGACCAGCGGACCGAAGTAGTCGCCCTTGCCCGACTCGTCAAGACCGATGTGTCCGAGCCCGGCCGTCATCAAAGGTGAGCGTTGAGTTCTTCCCGATGAGGAGGTCATCATCGTTCAGCTTTTAGCTCAGGAACCGCCAGCCGCCCGTCCGGTAGGCGAGCTTCGTCATGGATCAGGACGGAGCGCCCCCGAACTGCCAGGCGGCCTTCGGCAAACAGCCGAAGCGCATGGGGATAGAGCCGGTGTTCCTGGGCCAGAATGCGCGCGCTCAGGCTGTCCTCCGTATCGTCAGGATATACCGGCACCGCAGCCTGGCAGATAATCGGGCCATGGTCCATCTCTTCATCCACGAAGTGGACGGTGGCCCCGGCAATCCGGACTCCGCGTTCGAGAGCCTGGCGCTGGGCGTGCAGCCCGGGAAAGGCCGGCAGCAGGCCGGGATGAATGTTCACGATGCGTTGAGAAAATGCGCGAATGAAAAAGGGCGACAGCAACCGCATGAAACCGGCCAGCACAACCAGCTCAACTCCCCGCTCGCGCAGGGCGCTTATCAGCGCGGCCTCAAACGCCTGCCGTGACGGGTAGCCGCGATGCGGCAACACCGCGCTCGGTATGCCGTGCCGCTCGGCCCGGCTGAGGCCGTAAGCGTCGCTGCGGTTGCTCACTACCAGCCGAATCTCGGCCGGCAACTGGCCGCCCGCAATCGCGTCGATAATGGCTTGCAGATTCGTGCCCCCACCCGAAATGAGCACGCCCAGCGGCAGAGGAGTCTGTCCGGCCCGCATATCATCCTGCTCCACGCTAACGCACAACCGCCCGTGTCAGGGTAAAGACATCGACGGTCCGTGCTCCCCTCTGATACAGCGTCCGGGTACACTCCTCAACCGTAGCGCCAGAAGTATACACGTCGTCAACCAGCAGCAGGTGTTTGTCGCGCAGACCTTCCGGGTTGGACACGGCAAACGCGCCCTGCACATTGGCCCGGCGCCGGGGTTGGCTGAGCTGGGTTTGGGGCAGGGTCGGCCTGATGCGCTGGAGCACAAACGGCTCAACCCAAATCTTGTGTCGCGCGCCAATCGCCCGGGCCAGCAGGAGGGACTGGTTGAAGCCCCGCCAGCGCAGACGGTCAATGTGCAGCGGAACGGGCAGAATCCAGTCATAGCCCCCGGCGGCCAGCCTGCAGTGCTCGGCCGCCAGCTCGGCCAAGGCCGCGCCGTTATCCAGTCGGCGTTGATATTTACAGCGCTGAATAGCTGCGCTGAGCGGCTGGAGGCTTTTTCCCGGACTGTCGTAATAGGCCCACGCCCGCGCCTGGCGAAAGGCGGGTTGGCGCCGAAAACAGCGGCCACACACGGGCAATGAGCCTGCGGCAAACGGTAGGCCGCAGCGTTGACAGAATGGCGCGATGATCGGCTCGACCGCCCCGGAACACGTCGGACAGAAAAACCGCCCGTCATCGAGCAGCACCTCACAACCGAGACAGCGCTGGGGGTAGAGAAAGGAGACGGCTGCGCGTCCGATGAAGCGCACCATGTCACGGGCTCTCATTCAGGGGGTTGTATACCGCCTGCGGCCGGGGGGGCAAGGCTCGGACTGCTCTCCCTCCCCGGCTGAACTCAGGCTGAGGGCTTGTTTTCGGGACTGTGCTCAGGTATCGGTGGCGACGGAAACCGTAGACGCAGAGCAGGAGCATAAGGATAACGGAAGGAGTTCCGGTTATGGCGGCAGATGCAACAGGCAATAAACAACGAGCAATCGCCCCAATGCTGCGCTTGCCGACCTCTCCCGATGCAAAACCCTATCTGGTCGGCTACCGCTGCGCGCCGTGTGGCGCACACTTCATCGGGGCCGGTCGGGTGGGCTGTAGCAAATGTACGACAAGCGATCCGCTCAGCGAGGTCAAACTTAGCGACCACGGCACCCTGTATGTCTACTCTATCGTCCACCAGTCGGTCCCCGGCGTGCCGGTGCCGTATGTATCGGCCATTGTGGACCTGCCCGAAGGAGTCAGCGTGCGCTGCAATCTGGTTGATGTTGAGCCCGACCCGGCCAAGCTCGAGTTTGGCATGCCGGTTGAGATGGTGACCCGAAAAGTCCGCGAACGCAAAGAGAAAAATGCCCAGGGCGAAGAAGAAACCATTGATATCATTGCTTTTTTCTTTAAGCCCGGCCAGAATTGAGCGTCGGCTCGGATGCGCCGAGCCACGCACCCGACACCACGCCGCAGAAAGGGAGGCACAATCATGAAAGACGTATACGTACTCGGCGTAGGAATGATTAAATTCGGTCGCTATCCGGACAAGGACGTTTCCCAGCTCGGCGCCGAAGCCGCTCTCGGCGCTCTCAGAGACGCCGGCATGTCCATTAGGGATATTGAGATGTTCGTGTGTGGCAACCTGTTTCAGGCCAACGCCATGAACGGCCAGAAGATTCTGCAGCAGATCGGGCAGACCGGCATCCCCGTCTTCAACGTCTCCAACGCCTGCGCGACCGGTTCAACCGCCTTCCGCGAAGCCTATGTCGGTGTTGCCTCCGGCATGTACGACGTTACCATGGCGGTCGGCGTTGAGCAGATGGGGAAAATGGGCCTGCTCGGCGGCGGTGCGCGCAGTGGCGGCGAGAGTGTTGAGGGCGTCCTGGGCAGTGGTCTGATGCCGGCGGTGTTTGGCCAGGCCGGGGTTGAACACATGCGCAAGTACGGCACCACGGCTGAACAGTTTGCCAAGATCTCGGTCAAAAATCATAAACACTCGGTCCATAACCCTCTGTCCCAGTACCAGGTTGAGGTGTCTCTGGACGACGTGATGAAAGCCCGGATGGTCGCCTACCCGAACACCCTGTATATGTGCTGCCCGACCGGCGACGGGGCGGCCGCAGCCATTCTGGTCTCTGAAGAAAAGCTCAGGCAGTTCACCACCAAGCCGATCAAGGTGGCGGCTTCGGTCCTGACGTCCGATCCGTATACCGACCGTGACCTGACCATGCCCGACGTCAACACCCTGACCCAAAACGCGGCCAAACAGGCCTATGAAAAATCCGGTCTCGGTCCCCAGGACCTTGATCTGGTCGAACTGCACGACTGCTTTGCCACGGCCGAGCTGCTGCACTATGACAACCTCGGTCTGTGTGGCGAGGGGGAAGCCGGTCAGTTGATTGACCAGGGTGAGACCGCCCTGGGCGGCAAAATCCCGGTCAACGTCAGCGGCGGGCTGCTGTCAAAAGGCCATCCGCTCGGCGCAACCGGAGTGGCCAATATCTATGAGTTGGTCAACCAGCTGCGCGGCAACGGCGGAGCGCGGCAGGTCGAAGGCGCCAAGGCCGGTCTGGCTCACGTCATTGGCCTGGGCTCGGCGTGTACGGTCCACATTCTCACCGCCTGATCTTCTCACCTTTTCGCTTTTCCGGCAGGGGTTGGTTGTGTAACCAACCCCTGCTGCCTTTGTGCATATCCCACGCCGCAGGAGCACGACGCATGGAACTGCCTATTACAAAACGGCTCAGACAAGAGCTCGAAGAACTCTACCACGAGCTGAACGTGAAGATTCCAAAAGATCTCCAGGAGGCGGCTGCCCATGGTGATCTGAGTGAGAATGCCGAGTATGAGGCCGCCCGGGCGCGCCAGGACTTTGTCCGGGCGCGCATTGCTCAACATGAAGAGCGGATAAGCCAGTTGTCCCTGTACGACTTATCGAGTATTCCCAAAGATGTGGTCGCGTATGGGAGCCGGGTTAAACTCGAAGACATCGACAGCGGAGAAGTCGTCGAGTATCGCATTGTCTTTCCAGAGGAAGTCGATCCTGCCAGCGGCAAGATCTCCCTCCACTCACCGATTGGCCAGGCGCTGCTGCATAAATCGGTTGACGACGAGGCCGAGGTGTTGACCCCTCAGGGCAAGCGGATCTACGAAATCATCGAGCTGACCACCCTGCACGAGAGAAACGACGATCTGAACGGCTGAAGAGCGTCCATGAGAACGAATTTTGCGATCCGCAGCTCTTGCACAACGGCCACAGATCGTCTAGTGTGCAGGCGGGGATAAGAGGAAAAGTGGGCCGGTGCCCACTTTTTTTTTGGAGATGCAGTCTGGAGACCGAGACATTGTCCGGCAAGTCAAGCGCATCGCGGCCGAGGTGGTAGAAGCGACGGGCTGTGAAATCTGGGAGATTGTCTTTCGATCAGAAGCCAGACAGTGGATACTCCGCATCACGCTTGATCGACAAGACGGCGTTCCGCTCGACGAGTTGACGCAGATCCACCGGGAACTGAGCGACGTGCTTGACGCCCACGACCTCATACCCCGACGCTATACGCTTGAGGTGTCTTCGCCTGGCATTAACCGTCCGCTGCTCCGTCCGAGCCACTATACCCGCTATCTCGGCCAGCGAATTCGTCTCCAGACAAAAAGCGTCCGGCACGGCCAGCGGACGTTTAGCGGTCCGCTGAGAGAAACGGATGAGCGTCAGGTCAGTATTGAGGACAGAGAGCTTGGCCTAGTGCATATTCCCTGGCAGGCGATAGCCAGAGCGCATGTCGATTATGAGTTTCCGGTCGGCGGCCAGAAGAAAAAACACGTGGGACGACGGAAAACGGCCCACTAGGGAGAACACGAGTCATGCAGCCAGATCTCAATCGGGTGATCGAACAGGTCAGCAAAGAAAAAGGCATGGATCGTCAGGTCATCATTGAAGCCATTGAGAGCGCCATGCTGTCCGCCGCCAGACGCACCTTTGGTCAGAAGCAGATCGAGGCCAAATTCAATCACGAGATCGGTGAGGTGGAACTGTTCGAAATCAAGACCGTGGTGCAGACCGTGACCGACACGGAAACCGAGATTACGCTTGCCGACGCCCAGGCCAATATGGATCCCGAAGCCCAGGAGGGCGATGAGCTGCTCAGTAAGTTGCCGGCCACCTCGTTCGGCCGGATCGCCGCCCAGGTGGCCAAGCAAAGCGTGATTCAGAAGGTACGGGAAGCCGAGCGCGAGCTGATTTACAACGAATTTCGGGATCGCAAAGGCGAAATCTTCTCCGGCATCGTGCAGCGTATCGAGCGCAAGAACATTATCGTCAACCTCGGCCGCACCGACGCTGTCCTGCCCGAAAAAGAACAGATTCCCTGGGAACGGTATCGGCAGGGAGACCGCATTCGCGCCTTCGTGCTGGATGTCGAGATGTCCCATAAAGGTCCCCAGATTGTCCTGTCCCGCACCCATCCCGGTTTCCTGATCAAACTCTTCGAGCAGGAAGCGCCCGAGGTCTACGAAGGGATTATTGAAATCAAAGGGGCGGCCCGTGAGCCGGGCAGCCGGGCCAAGATCGCCGTCCATTCCACTGACCCGGATGTCGACCCGGTTGGCGCCTGCGTAGGCATGAAGGGCACCCGAGTCCAGGCCGTCGTTCAGGAACTCCGTGGCGAACGGGTCGATATCGTACCCTGGACACCCGACCCGGCCGAGTACGTCTGCCGGGCCATCTTGCCAGCCAAGGTGTCCAAGATTATTCTCGATGAAGACGACCACGCTATGGAAATCATCGTTCCCGACGATCAGCTGTCCTTGGCCATTGGCAAAAAAGGCCAGAACGTCCGTCTGGCCTCTCGTTTGACAGCCTGGCGGCTTGATGTCCGCTCAGAGTCCGAGATCGAGTTGGAACGCACGCGCGCGCTGGAGTCGTTGACCGGCGTGACGGGCATTGGCGATCTGACCGCGGAACTCTTATACCAACAGGGCTATAAATCGGCCGCCGATGTGGCTGAAGCCGATGAAGCCACCCTGGCCGAACTGGAGGGCATAGAAGCGGATAAGGCCCAAGCCATCCTCCAGGCCGCCCAGGACCATGTCGCCGAGCAGGCCGCAGCAGAAGCCGACTCTCAGGAACCGACCAACACGCCGGACGGGCCGGCGGGGCAGACGGACAGCCCCCAGCCAGCCCTCGTGGGCCAAGCCGCCACCGGAGTGGACGGCGCCCAGGCGGCATCGGAAGAAGTATGAAGCGGGCCAAACCTCTCCGTCGTTGTGTCGGCTGTGGGCAGCGTGAGCGGCAGGGACGCCTGTTTCGTTTTGCCCTAGGCCAAGACGGACTCTTGCAGCCCGGCCCCGGCCCCGGCCGAGGAGCCTATCTCCATCCGCGTCGCGCGTGTCTGGATGCCTTTAGGAAGGCCCGTGCAAGCTTTGTCCGCTCGCTCAAGACAACGGTTTCGCGAGAAGTCCGAGAACGCTACGCCAGCCTGATTGAGAACAGCCTGACACTGTGACCGGAGGGAATGCGGTTCTATGCCACGAAAGCGCGTCCACGAATTGGCCAAGGAATTGGGGCTGGAGACCCGTCAGCTCATCGCCAAGCTTGAGCTTGTGGGGGTACAGGGGAAAAGGCCCCAGAGTACGCTGACCGACGACGAGTTCGCCTTGGTCCGTGCCGGAGATGCTCCACAGCCGACTCCGGACCTCGTGCTGGGAGAGGAAAAACTCGTCGCAGAACGCATGGTGACCGAGGTTGACCAAAATGAGCACTTGGTGACTGCCCGGGAGGAAGTGCGTGAGAGCCGCATCAAACCCAACGTCATCCGGCGTCGGACCAAACGGGTTGAGGTCCATGAGGAAGCGGCTCCGCCCTCAGAGCCGGTCTTCACCGCCCCGTCTCTCAACGAGTCCTTCAGCGCACCGCCACCAATCGCTTTTGATTTGCCCGACCCGGTTCCGCCGCCTCTTCCGCAACAACCGGCCGTCTTCCCTCCGGTGTCTCAGGAGCCAAGCGAAACGCCGGCTCTCATTCCGGCTTTACCCCAGGACACACCCAAGTCGCCCGCCCCGGCCGACCTGGCGACTGAAGACCGACACGCGTTGTCCACCGACGCTCCCAGCTTACCCGAGCCCGTCTCGGAAGAGCCGTCGGTTGCCGTTCAGCCGCCTGTTGACGTGCCCGCCGTGGAGCCTCAGCCAGTCCAAGACCTGCCGGATGAAGACCTACCGGCCGACATGCCGGAGGCAGGGGTAGCTGTCGAGGTTCGGGAAGTGCCCCAGCCCGAGGTCGCCCCCGTACCCCCGGAACACGAGCCAGCCGAGCCGGGCCAGGTGACACCGCTTGCAGCCCGTTCCCCGGCCGGCGCCCCCTTGCCGACCGAACCCGCTCCGTCGGCCGAGCCAGGCACTCCGCCCCAGGCGGCAGGTCCAGCCGACGCTGGCCAGGAAGAACAGAGAAGCGGCCTCCGCTCGGCCCGGGTCCTGGGTCGTATCGATCTCGGTAAGCTGCAAGAGGCCAAGCCCAGCCGTCCAGAACTCAAGGTCTCTGCCCCCTCGTCCACCCCCCAGCCGGTCGCCTTTCGTGAATCGCTACGGAACGGTGGCGATGGGCTGCCCGCCAGCCTGCCCAAAAAAGGCAAAAAGCGGAAAGTCATTCGCAAGCCCGAGTTCCAGGATGCTCCCGAACACGATGTCCGCCTGGCCCGTGGCCCGGCCAAAAAGCGTCGCGTCCAGCCCGGCAAAGAGCAGCGCCAGACCGAGATCACCGTTCCCAGAGCCAGTAAGCGCGTGATCCGCATTTCCGAGGTCATCACGGTCGGCGACTTATCCAAACAGATGGGCGTCAAGGCCGGGGAGGTCATTAAAAAGCTCATGGGCCTGGGTCTGATGGCAACCATCAACCAAGTCCTGGATATGGATACCGCAGCCCTGGTCGCCGGTGAGTTCGAATATACAATTGAGAACGTTGCCTTTGACGTCGATTCGGTCCTGGAAGACAGTCACGAGGCGGTTGAGGACGACGGCCAGCTCGCGGGTCGCCCGCCGGTCGTCACCATCATGGGCCATGTCGACCACGGCAAGACGTCGCTGCT
>JAAXHF010000605.1 GCA_012271025.1 Deltaproteobacteria bacterium
CGCCAGCGGCTGACCGGAAACAGAAAGTCAAAACCCGCCGCCTCGGCCGCCAGGGCAATCCGCTTATTCGACGCATACGGCCACTCGTCGGGGCCGGTCCGATAGGTGCTGATCGAATACGCGTTGCTGCAGTTGGGCATGAAAATGCCGAGTTGAAGAGGCTCACGCTCCGTCTGCGTCACCGCCACACTCCTTGTTCATCACCGATTATCGGCGCTCATCTTCTTTGCCAGCCGTCTGCTGCCTCTGCGATCTAACGTGACTTCTGCACCATTCGGACCAACCGATGCGCTCGAAATGGACCTCAAAAGCTCAATGAAAGCGTCTGCCTACTGACCGCTGGTGGCATCCACACCGGTAGGGGACACGGCGGGCATTGGAATGCATCCCTCGTTACTCAGCGCAACTGTCCGTCAAACGATCAAGGCCAGCCTGCCAAGTGATCGCGTGGCCGACTATGTAGTGAAGTTCTATCAGGTCGATCATCTTACAGGCGTGTTCGAAGTTTCGTCGCCAATCGGCGTCGAAGTGTCCGAAGCCAAGGTAACCAAGCGCAAGCAGGTCGATACGTTCCTCATTATTCAGCTCCTCAACCAGGCGATAAAGCCGTCTGTAAGCTGGGGAATCCTCGCAAAGTTTCCACATCTCATCTGTTATGAATTTCAGCCCCTCAGTCTCAGCGTGGAAGGTGTCAAAAACGTGCTTTTCCGTATCGGCGAGGAGATTATAGGCGGCTATGAGTTCCTGAATTTTATCTCGCTCAATTATCAGCGCGGTCGCTGCGGTGCCGATCTCGTCCGCAAATCCAGCACTACCGACGTAACGAACTGTGTCGCTGCCAAAACGGTTGGCGACCTTTTTTACGAACTTGTGATCGGCGGTCACCAGCACAGATTCGGTTGCTTCCGCGCAAGCAAGATAGAGACAATCGTAAACTGGATGATCGAGTTCCCGAGCGACTTCCGTCGCCCGCACTATGAGCGCGTTTATGGGATACAAGGAGACAATCTCATCCAGACTCTGGACCTCGCCCAGATATGGCCTGGTATCAGGAATCTCGTTTCGACGGGCTTTTTTCCAAATGGTGTTGGCAAACTCGGCCAACACCATATCGGGCGCGTGCAGGGTAAGACGATGGGCGAGCAACAGGCGCGCTTCCTCGAAGAATGGCTCCTGCACAAACCACTTAACGACGACGCTGGCGTCAACGGTCAGCTTCACCGCTCCCGGTCCTCGCGCAATAGCGTGACGCTATCTGTTTGCGCGGCCTTGGAAGTCGTGGTGGCGATTGAGGCGGTTCGCTTGCGAAAGTCGGCCATACGGACGCGCTGGTCCGCTTGCTGCGTCAACACGTACCGGACTTCGGCTTCAAGCGAACGCTGGTTTGCCTTGGCCTGGGCCTTCAGCGTCTCAATCACGACATCGTCAAGATTGCGGATCGTCAGGTTTCCCATTCGCCTCTCTCCTTATTATGATTTCAAAACGCTAGCATTATGCCATCATTGAAGCAAGCTCTTGTTCGGGAGAACTGAGGCAGGAGTCAACTGCCTCCCGAGCGAGCCGAGTTGTACCAGAGCCGTGGCCGAGTTCTCCGTCACGCGGGGTTTTCAGATGTGCCGGTCAGACCGCGTCGTCTATTCCAACCTTTCCAGCTCATGAATCGACGGATTCCACGTCCAGCAGCCCTGCCAGGCTCGACAGATGCGCGGCGCGTTCGGCCCTTTGATTCGAACGGTTGCGTCATGAATATCGCTCAGATTTTTGGTGCCGGTCGCGTCGGGCAGAAAGGTTCGAAAGACATGCGTCAGGCTGCCGCTTGACCCGTCGCCTTCGAGTGTCACCACACCGAAGCCGGGACAACTGCCCGCAGCCGCGTGTTTGACGGTGACCGGGTGCGGGCCCCGGAAGGAGACGATGAGCTTTTGGCCATCGGGAGAAATATCCACCAGGTCCGGGGCCGGATCGTCGCTGAACTCATACGCCTCGCCGTCCTGATTGACGAAGGGCGCCCCTTCGCCGACACACCACTCCGAGCCGGTGAGATCCAGGCTGCCCACATGCGCCTCGGCCTGCTCTTCCAGCGTGGCGTCGGGATCGTTGATGACCTTGCCCATATCGAACACTTCGGCGTTATTTTGAATCCGATCAAACTGATACAGATACCGGCGGGTGGGCGAAATGGTCACACCGTGGGCGTCGCGACGGCTGGCCAGCGCCTCTTCGGAGGTGAGACCCAGCGTTTTCTCTTCATAAAACTTGACGACCGGCGGCATATTGGGCGTGGTGTGGGGGCTTGCGCCATCGGGATAATCGAGCGGCAGACGATACACAATGAACACCGAGTCATCCGCACCCGCAGCACTCGCCGAGACGCCCGCGTTCAGGTGCATGAAGCCACCCCCTTCCGCGCCGCCACACCCGGCGCCGCTGATGACATCATTGGTGTATTCGGCCACGATCGACATCGGTTCGGTCGTGACATCGACCACGAACAGCCCGCCACCGCCGAAGGTGACATACACGTGCCGGCTGGTGCTGCTGGGGATAGGGCACACCACCACGTTATTGGGCCGACCCGGCCCTTCCTTCAGCGCGCCGCTCGGCGTGTGCATGGTCTGAAAGTTGGCATACGCCCCGCTCACCCGGCCGGCCGGCAGGGTCGAATCGGCCCGCGCTGCCATGGCCGTCAGGTCGCGTCCCCCGACCAGATCGAGCGTAGCGGCTTTGTTGAAGGTGAAGGTGTCTGCGGCCTGGTCGTAATCGATGCGCTCCAACAGCTTGGCGCTGAGATTGGCCACGATCAGCTTGGTGCCGTCCGGAGTCCAGAAAGACATATGGTTCGAGGGAGCCGCGCCTTCCGGGCCGGTCGTCCGAAAGAGGGCCTTGCCAAGCTTGGCTGCCGCATACGGGTCGCCCTGGATCGGCCCGCACAGTTTCAACCTCCCGCCTGGCCCGGTGAACGCCCTGCGATCATAGCCAAAGCCAAAGAGATCGGTTCCCAGCAGCTCGGGCGGAGCGAGCGTACACTGCCCCTCCGCATCAATAATCCCGACCAGCCCCACGCCCGGACCAAAAAAATTCGCGTTCATGAAGCGATGCGACGGGTGGGGCAGCATGCCGTGGAGCCGCTCGACATCCGCGCCAAGCTCCGACAGCGCGTAGGGAAAGACATCCGCCGCTTCGATCACAGTCGGCCCGAACAGCGGATGGTCTTCGTCATACGTTCCGGGCTGGGCGATCAGGATGTCGCGGCCGTCGTACACCAGAATACGACCGCCAAAGGTGCCGGTGGGATTCTCGGCGCTGATATCGGCGCTGTTCGATTGATCGGACAGCCACACTTCCCACTCAATCGCCAGGGCATGACTGGCGCTCAACACACACGCGGCGATCAGGCCGACAACGATTTTCCACCTCATGTTCCTATCCTCCTTTTCATGCGGGACATAGTGCTGGGCACCTGTTTAGCCGTCCCTTCCCTTTCCCGCAACCGGGAATCCTGTAATACTGGCTGGCATGGCCGACACACCTGCCCTCGACAAAGAACGCCTGGTTTTCAGCGAGGCCGGGCGGATTCCGCTCCACCTGATCTCCGGCTTTCTGGGCAGCGGCAAAACCACCCTGCTGAAGCGCCTGCTCGATCACTGCCTGGCCGTCGGGCTCAAACCCGCCGTCATGATGAACGAGTACGGCGAGGTCAATATCGACGGCGAGCTGCTGCGCGGCCGGGGGTTCAGCGTCCGCGAAATGAGCAACGGCTGCATCTGCTGCACCATCGGCGCAACCCTCGGCCTGGCCTTGCAGGAAGTTGCGGCACTCGGACCGGATGTCATCTTCGTCGAGGCCACCGGCCTGGCCGACCCGATCGAGCTGATCGATCAGGCCACCAAGGAAGAGGTGCTGACCATGGTCCGCCTGGCGTCGCTGATCGCCGTGCTGGACCCGCTGAACTTCGCCCGGCTGGCCGAAGAGCTGCACGCCGGAATCCAGCAGCAGACCGAGCTGGCCGACTTTGTGCTGCTCAACAAACGCGACCTGGCCGATGCCGCTACGCTGGCAGACCTGACGGCGCAGATTCGCCAACTCAACCCCCGCGCCCAGATTGTGCTGACCGAACGGGGCGAGATGGACTACGACCCCATCCTGGCCGCAGCCGGAGACCTCGTCCGCTCGCCGCGCTCCCACCAGCCGGGTCCGGCCCACGACCACTTTCATACCCTGACCCATGTGTGTGACGCCCGGCTGGACCGCGCCCGGTTCGAGGCGCTGATGCGGTCGCTGCCATCCAGCGTCTGGCGGGCAAAAGGCTTTGTACGCTTCACCGACTCAGACGAACAGTGGATGTTCCAGTACGTTGCCGGCGAGCTGGACATGGAATGGATCGACCTGTTGCCCGAGCCGCCGGAACACGTGGTGTTCATCGGCAAGGGTTTTGATCGCGATGCTCTCCACGCAGCGCTGCTGGCGTGCGGCGAGTCCACGGCCGACACACCCGACCCACAGGAGGACCGTCATGATTTATGAAGTGCGAACCTACCGGCTCAAACCCGGCAGCATTCCCGAGTGCGAAAAACGCTTTGCCGAGGCCCTGCCCCACCGCGAAAAATATTCTCCCCTGGGCGCCTTCTGGCATACCGACATCGGCCCGCTGAACCGGATCATCCACGTCTGGCCCTACGACGACCTGCACCAGCGCACCGAGCTGCGCGGCCAGGCCATGGCCGACCCCAACTGGCCACCCAGAATCGGGGAAATGATCGAAGACATGGAGTCGGAGATCTTTATTCCGGCGCCATTCATGCAGCCCCTGGGCCACAGAAGCCTGGGAGGGGTGTACGAGATGCGAACTTACATGTACCAGCCGGGCGCCCTGCCGACCGTCCTGGAACGTTGGGCCGAGGCTGTCCCAGCCCGGACCGAGCTGTCGCCACTGGCGGCATGCTGGTACACCGAGATTGGCGGTCTCAACAAGTTCGTCCACATCTGGCCCTACGCCGACCTTGAGGAGCGGGCGCGCATTCGGGCCGAATCGCTCACGCTGCCCAACTGGCCGCCGGGGACGCGCGAGTTTCTGGTCAGCCAGGACAGCACAATTCTGATTCCGGCCGCGTTTTCTCCCATGCACTGACTGGAGGATATTCCCATGGGCGGTATAAAAATCGGTATCGGCTTCGGGCAGTGGAAATACGGGCTGCCCGACCCCGAACTCATTTGCACTAGCGCCGAGCTGGCCGAAGACCTGGGGCTCGACTCGGTCTGGCTGTCGGACCACATTGTCACCCGCAACCCAACCCTGGATATCACCTGCCTGTTTGCCATGATTGCGGCCCGGACCAAAAAGCTCAGGATGGGACCGAGCGTCCTGACCCTGCCGGCCCGCCATCCCGTTCAGGTGGCCAAGACCTACGCCACCCTCGACTATCTGTCGAACGGGCGCATGATCATGGCCGTGGGCAGCGGCAGCGATACGCGCGACCTGGCGGCCTCGGGCATCTCGCCCCGCGAACGCGGCAAGCGGCTGGACGAGGGCATTGATATTCTGCGCCGCCTGTGGACCGAGTCACATGTCAACTACGAGGGCCAGTTCTACCAGTTCGAGGACGTGACGGTTGAGCCCAAACCGGCCAAAGGCTCGCTGGACATCTGGATTGGGGGCAAGAGCGACGCGATTCTCAGACGGGTTGTGCGTTTGGGCGACGGCTGGTTTCCGGCTCTGACCACTCCGTACGAATTCCGCGCCGACATGGACAAACTGCAAGCCTACGGCGAGTCCTACGGCCGGCCGGTCGATTCGCGTGAAGCCGGGGTGCTGCTGCTGACCCACGTGTGCGAGGACCGCGAAAAGGGCTGGGAAACCGTTGCGCCCTTTCTGCGTGGTCTGCCCATGCCGCCCGAAGATCTGGCCGCCCGCTGCGTGGTCGGCCCGCCCGAGGAGTGTGTGGAAAAAATCCAGGACTTCGTCACCGCCGGGTGTGTCAAGTTTGTCCTGCGACCGGCCTGTCCGCTGGACGAGATCCAGCCCCAGATCACGCGCTACGGCAAAGACATTCTGCCCCATTTCGTGACCTAGACCATGACCCAACAGCAGGAGCGGTGGGGGAGTCGGGTCGGCATCATTCTGGCCGTTGCCGGCTCGGCCGTCGGGCTGGGCAACTTCCTGCGCTTTCCTGGCCAGGCCGCCCAGCACGGCGGCGGGGCGTTCATGATTCCCTACCTGTGCGCCCTGCTCTTTCTGGGCATTCCGCTGTGCTGGGCGGAGTGGACCATGGGCCGCTACGGCGGGCGCAAGGGCCTGCACTCCGCCCCGTCCATCCTGGGCATGATCGGCAGAGGCGCCCCGGCCCGCTACCTGGGCGTGCTGGGCATCCTCGCCCCGCTACTGGTCAACATGTACTACGTGCTGATCGAGGCGTGGTGCCTGCGCTATTTCCTGGCCTATCTGACCAGCGACCTCGACCTCGGCTCCGACCCCGCCCAATACGCGGCCCGCTCGGCCGATTTCTTTCGCACGATCAGCGGCGACGACGCCAACGGCCTGATCCCGGACGGCGGCGCCGGGCTGGCGTTTCTGCTGTTCGTCATCGGCTTCAACCTGTGGTTCATTCGCCGCGGCCTGGCCAAAGGCATTGAAACCTTCTGCAAGATCGCCATGCCGGCCCTGATCGTGTGCGCCCTGATCGTGCTGGTCCGCGTCCTGACCCTGGGCACGCCCGACCCGGCCCGGCCCGACCAGAACGTGCTGGCCGGCCTGGGCTTCATGTGGAACCCCGACCTGTCTCATCTGGGCGACTTCCAGACCTGGCTGGCGGCCGCCGGACAGGTCTTTTTCAGCATCGGGGTCGGCTTTGGCATTATCCTGAACTATGCCTCGTATCTGACCAAAAACGACGACGTGGTCCTGTCCGGGCTGACCGCCTCGGCCACCAACGAGTTCTGCGAGGTGGCACTCGGCGGCCTGATCACCATTCCGGCCGCCTTCATATTTGTCGGGGTCGGCCTGGCGGTCGGCTCCACCTTCGGCCTCGGCTTTCAGACCCTGCCCATCGTCTTCGCCTCCATGGGCGAGTTTGGCCGTCTGATCGGAGCAATCTGGTTTTTCATGCTCTTTCTGGCCGCAGTCACCAGCTCGCTGTCCATGCTCCAGCCGGTGTTTGCCTTCCTGGCCGAAGCCCTGGGCCTGTCCCGCTCCAGAGCCCTGGTGTATCTGGGCGGCCTGAGCTGCCTGGGCTCGCTGTGGGTGCTGTACTTCAGCCGCGGACAGGTCGCCCTCAACACCATGGACTTCTGGGTCGGCACCCTGGCCATTGTCATCCTGGCCACCGTCCAGAGCGTGTGCTTCAGCTGGATATTCGGCATCGACAGGGGCCTGGCCGAGGCGCATACCGGGGCGCAGCTGCGGATTCCGGGCGTTTTCCGCTTTGTCA
Organism: Deltaproteobacteria bacterium; assembly: GCA_012271025.1. The sequence continues at coordinate 7,425 of JAAXHF010000605.1, forward strand.
TGAAGTATGTGTCGCCGGCCTATCTACTGGTCGTCCTGGTCGGCTTCTGTCTCCAGAGCCTGCCGGACTATGTCCGGGGCTTGGCCGACAACGCGGTCGCCGGCTGGACCCTGGGATTTATCGGGCTGATCCTGGTCCTGCTGGTGGTCATCACCAGAATCGGAGAGCGACGTTGGCGGGCGGCCGGGCTGGATATTGACGGACGCCTGCCGCCGAACGACTGAACGGGGAGTGGAGCGATGACGGCTGGGGGCTGGATTTTCATGCTGACATCGGTCGGTTTTGTGCTGGGGCTGGTCGGGTTCTGTTTTTACCGGGTGTTGACCGGGTCGGGACCGCGCCGGCCAGAGGATGACTCGTAGGGTGATAGAGCATCACCCTACAACGCTCCTACTCGTGACCGCTGGCCGGACGGCGAGAGCGGGCTGCTAACCACTTCTTGAAAGAGGTCTGGCTCTCGCCGGAGGGTCGTCCGGCGAGCAGGCTTGCAACGCTAGAGCAGTTTCGGTGATTGCCGATGCGTCTGAAGAGGCGGGCGGGACGCCCGCACTCCCAGCTTCCCCGCCCGCAGCATACTCTGCCGACTTCGCCCCTCCGGCCATGACTCACCATAGCGTGAACCTGCTCTAACGGCTGGGTTTGACTTCCAAAGCCTCTACCAAGCCCGAGACAAGTCAAGCCTGTAACTCCTTATTCCGTTTCGTCAAGCCCAGCCGCCTTTGCCAATAGCAATTTGTAGTCACGATAGTCATCGCTCATGTTTCATCCTCGTATGTCTGCTGGTCGCGGCGGGCCATGCGGCCAGCGAAGTAGATGCGCCTGTCGTAAAAGCACGCTGCTCTTTGATGGCGTGGGGCGCGTCATCCCATCCGGCCTCTTGGAGCTTCGGGACAACGAACTTGCGGCAGGTATCGGCTTCGGTCAGCGGCACGCAGGCCCCACTCTTCCTAACCGCGCAGGCGCTGCGGCGACAGGCCGGCGGCCGAGATGCCGAGCTTGACCAGCGGTTCGGGCAGCGGGCGACCGAGCAGCAGGGCGCTGCACGCCTGACCCATAGCCGCCGCAGTCTGGATACCGTAGCCGCCCTGGCCCGCCAGCCAGAAAAACCCGGGTGCGCTGGCGTCGAAGCCGCCGACCAACTCGCCATCAGCCACAAAAGAACGCAGCCCGGCCCAGGTCCGGGCCGGCCGCCGAATGGTCAGGCTTGTCGCCGCTTCGATACGGGCGATGCCGGTCGCGATATCGAGTTCTTCGGGCCGCACGTCGTGGGGAACGGTCGGGTCAACATTGGCCGGCGAGCCGAGCAACATCCCGGCCTCGGGCTTGAAGTAGAACAGCTCGGCGGCATCCACAACGGTCGGCCAGGCGCCGATATCCATCCCCTCGGGCGGGGCGAAGATGAACGCGCTGCGCCGCTTGGGCACGAGGCCGACCGGCGGCACCCCGGCCAGCTTGGCAATCTCGTCGCACCACGCCCCGGCGGCATTGACCACGCTGTCGGCCTCAAACACACCGGCCGTTGTCTCGAGCCGCCAGCCCTCGGCCCGACGGCTCAGGCCGGTCACCTCGGCCGAGGTGAGCACCTGTCCGCCGTTGTGGCGGATGCCGCTCAGAAACCCCTGGTGCAGGCTGTTCACATCAATATCGGCCGGGTCGGCCTCGTAGATAGCGCCGGCCACGTATTCGGCTCGCAGCACGGGCAGGCGAGCCTGAGCCTCGGCCGCAGATAAACGGACGACCTCGGAGCCGCCCTCGCGCGCGATCGCATACGCCTCGTCGAGCAGGCCGAGCTGGGCCTCGGTGCCGATCATCAGCACGCCGCGTGGGCTCAGAATAGGCGATTCGGTAAAACCTGCGGGCGGCGCTTCGTAGAATGCCCGGCTGGCCCGGGTGAGCGCCCTGACCAGGGGCGGCCCATAGGTTTCGATGAACATCGCCGCCGAGCGGCCGGTGGTGTGATAGCCCGGCTGCTCTTCCTGTTCGAGCACGAGGACCGATGCGTGCTGGGACAGCCAGTAGCCAACCGACGCGCCGGCGATCCCCGCCCCAATAACGACAAAACGAGTGTGCATCGCAACCCTTCCTCAAGGCCAAGCGTTGAATATCCACCGCCTTTCGTCAACAATACGACGCAACGGCGGAGGATAACACCATGACACCATCCGACCTCGTCCAACTCGGCATTACTGATATTGTGGATTTGGTCCAGACCCGTCAACTCTCCCCGGTCGAACTCATTGACAGCTATCTGGAGCGGATCGACGCCTGCAACGCCAGCCTGAACGTCTACCTCACGGTCATGGCCGAGGAGGCCCGAGCGGAGGCCCGAGCGGCCGAGCGAGCACTGCGCGACACGGACGGCCTGGGTCCGTTGCACGGCGTACCCATTGCGCTGAAAGACAACTACGCCGTTGCCGGCGTGCGGATGACGGCCGGCAGCCGCTTCTTGCACGACCACGTCGCGGCGACAGACGCCGAGGTCGTCACCCGCCTGCGGGCGGCCGGAGCCATTGTGCTGGGCAAGCTGAACATGCACGAGTGGGCGATCGGCGCCACCACCCGCAACCCGCACTACGGCGCGTGTCGCAACCCCTGGGATGCCGACCGGATTCCCGGTGGCTCCAGCGGCGGCTCGGGCGTGGCCGTGGCCGCGGATATGGCGGCGGCCAGCCTGGGGACAGACACCGGCGGCTCGGTCCGCATCCCGGCGGCCCTGAACGGCGTGTGCGGCTTGCGCCCGACGGTCGGCCGGATCAGCAACCGGGGGGTGATACCGGTCAGCTGGACGTTTGATACGGTCGGCCCGCTGGCCAGGCGGGCCGAGGATGTGGCCCACCTGCTGCAAACGCTGGCCGGTTACGATGCCGAGGATCTGACTTGTGTCAATCAGCCTGCCAGCGACTATCTGTCCGGCCTGCGCCAGGGGGTGCAGGGCCTGCGCATCGGTCTGCTCGGCGGCCATTTTCAGACCGAGCCCCAGCCCGAGGTCAGGGACGCCATCAGCCGAGCGGCCCGGGTGTATGCAAACCTCGGCGCCCAGATCGAGGAGCTGGAGCTGGCCGAGGCCGAAATGACGATCGAACGCACCAGCGAAATGCTGTTGGCCGAAGCCGCAGCCTACCATCAACCCCGGCTGGCCGAGCGGGCCGAAGATTTTGGGCCAGACGTGTTGACCCGGCTGCGGATCGGCGCCGGGGTCAGCGGCAGTCAGTACGCGCGCAACCGTCAGGAGCAGCGCCGCTGGCAACGGGAGCTGGACCGGGCCTTTGCCCGTTTCGATATATTGCTGGCCCCGACCTGCGGCATGCCCGCGCCTGGTATTGAATCCAGTGAGGGCGTTGAAACCACCCGCCTGCTGACCCGCTTCACCTATCCGTTCAGCCTGGCCGAAGTGCCGGTGCTGAGCCTGCCGTGCGGGTTCAGCGACGGTCTGCCGGTCGGCCTGCAACTGGTTGCCCCGCACTGGCAGGAAGCCCGGCTGTTGCGGGCGGCCTGGGCCTATCAGCAGGAAACCGACTGGCACCTGCAACGTCCCACCGCTCAGCCCTGAACAGAGGAGTGTGACATGGAACGTGACCTGAGACAGCAGCCCCTGTACAAAGAGGTCGAGGCGTATTTCACGGCCCTGTATCAGCCGGGTACGGACCGGGTCAGCGACGGCTGTGAGGCGACGGTCTCGCCCGACGGTCGCCGGGCCGCGTTTACCGGGACGGTGTTCCAGGACCTGCGGTCGGCCCCGGTCACGCGGGTGTGTCTGGTCGATCTCGACAGCCGCACCCTGCGCCAGCTGACCCCGGCCCAGCACAGCGACCGGCTGCCGCGCTGGTCGCCCGACGGCCACAGGCTGGCCTTTCTGTCCGACCGAGCCCAGGCCGGAAATTTTCAGCTGTACTGGACGGACGCCGACGGCAGCGGCCCGACCCACGCCGCCCCGGCCCTCGACGGCACCCTGGAGTACTTTCACTGGTCGCCCGACGGGCGCCACATCCTGCTCGGCCTGGCCGGCTTTGGCGCCGATCAGGCCGGCATGCAGGGCGGCGGCCGGACGGTTGAGACTCAGGAGGACCTGCCCGACTGGCTGCCGGAGGTCGAGACGGCCGACGCCGACAACCTGTGGCGCAGCGTGTGGGTGTTCGATACCGAGACGGGTGAGTGTCATCGAGTGACCCGCGCGGGGCTCAATCCGTGGGAGGCCAACTGGTGCGGCGACACACAGATTGTGACGGTCGCCTCGACCTCGCACTCGGAGGGTAGCTGGTATGAGTCCGGGCTGTATCTGATCGACATCGCCAGCGGCCGGGAAAAGCTGGTCCATACGCCCCAGGACCAACTCGGCTGGCCGGTCGGCTCGCCGTCTGGACGCTGGCTGGCCTATACCGAGGCGGTGTGCAGTGACCGCTGGCTGGTGTGCGGCGAGCTGCGGGTGATGGATGTCCACACCGGACACACCCGGACGCTCGATACCAAGCAGGCCGGCCTCGTCCATCTGGCCTGGCGGGATGACGATCATCTGGTGTACGTCGGCCTGCGCGGTCATCAGACCGTTGTCGGCGAGGTCGATGTAGCCCACGACCGCACGGTCGAGTGGTGGAGCGGTGAACACCGCAGCCTGTCGGGCGCGGGCTGGGCCTATCCCACCGCCTGGCCGCTGGCCGGGGGCGGAGTCGTGGCGTTTGCCGAAGCCTATCAGACCGCGCCCGAACTGGTCCGCATCTCGGCCCAGGGCGAATACCAGGCTGTGATATCTCTAGCCACCGAGGCCAGCCGTAGCGAGGGCTTCAACACCGGCACGATTTCCTCCATGGTCTGGCAGGCGCGTGACGGGCTGGAGCTTCAGGGCTGGCTGGTCCGCCCCCAGGGCGACGGTCCCTTCCCGCTGGTCATG
>JAAXHF010000495.1 GCA_012271025.1 Deltaproteobacteria bacterium
TCAGCGCCCAGGCGCTGGCCGACGAAGAGAAGATCGACACCTACGTCCAGGCCAGTACGCGTTTCATGGGCGGGCAGGACGCTCCCCAGGAGGGGCTGAGTTGGGAGGACCTGCGCCACGGTCGGGAGGGGCTGTATCAGAAGAGACGGAAAACGTGAGCACGCCCTAGGCTGCCCGGATGCCCAGCATCTCCCGCGCCTCGGCCGGGGTGGCCACCTCGCGCCCCATGTCGCGCGCCAGCTGGGCCAGGCGAGCGACCAGACGGGCGTTGGTCGGCAGCTCCATCTCGCGGTAGTGATAGTCGCCCAGGCCGATGGACACGTGCCCGCCACGTTCCATGGCTGCGGCCGCAATGGGGAACAGGTTGCCGCCGTAGGACATGACCGACCACTGCCAGGCGTCGGTCTCGGGGATAAAGTCGAGAAACGCCTCCAGGCCCTTGATCGTTCCCGGATGGCCGGCCAGGATGCCGCCCTCGGTCAGCACGATTTCGGTGTACAGCGGTTCTTCGAACAAACCCATTTCAACAAATGCCTGGGTGTGACGGACCGAGCTGATGTTCCACAGGGCCTGGACAGGCTTGACGCCGGCCTCACGAATCGTGGTGGCGAAATACTCCCAGGTCTGGGTCGTGTTCAGGTAGACGGTGTCCGTGGTCTTGAAGCGTTTGGCTGCGGCGTCATAGGTATCGACGTTGCTGGTGGCCATGTCGATCGGTGCGCAGTCGGGTGTGGTGGCGGGGTCTTTGGCCATCTCGACGATGTGCGAGATCCGCTCCTCGGGCGACGGCATCCACCACGCGCCCAGGGTCGGCATGGTGATCAGGTCGCTGTGGTCTTTGATGCGCCGCACCGTGTCGGCGTACAGCCCGTGGTCGGCCGAGGGCGCACCGGTCTGAGGGTCACGGGCGTGATAGTGGATAAAGGCGGCTCCCTCGCGCCAGCAGGCCAGGGCTTCGTCGGCAATCTCTTGCGGGCTGTAGGGAACGTGGGGGTTGTCGTCCCGCATGGTATATTCGTTGATGCGGACCTCGATAATGACTTTGTTGGCGGCCATGTCATCCTCCTGTTGAGCGTTCAAGCTGGACCGACCGGGCGGCTGCAAGGGAAGAGCGTATTAGACACGCGGAGCCGGGGAATTGTCAAGCAAAGTCCGGCTGTGTGGAGGACAGGGTGAGTCGAACAGGTCTTGGGACAGTTGGCGGCGTGTTGGGAGTTGCGCTGTTGTCTCTCTTTGGCGCGCCGCTCGAATGGCTGAAAAACAGGCTGATCTTTCATCCCGGCTCAAAACTGACGATCTGGCCGGACGAGTACGGTTTTCAGTATGAGGAAGTCTGGTTCGGCGGGCCCGACGGCCGCACTCTGCACGGCTGGTATCTGCCCGGTTCTGAACCGGCCCTGCTGGTGTGGTTTCACGGCAACGCCGGCACTATCGGGCACCGGCTTGAGCACGCCCGGCTCTTATCCGACCAGTTCGGTGTCGGGCACTTCATGTTCGACTATCGGGGCTACGGCAACAGCCGGGGCAAACCCACACTGGCCCATTTTCTGACCGACAGCCGGGCTGCGGTGGCGCTGGTCAAGGACAGGGGCTGGGCAGACGGCAAGCAACTGGTGTATGTCGGCGAGTCGCTCGGCTGTGCGGCCGTCGTCGAGATTGGTATTGAGCAGCCGCCCGACCGGGCGATTCTGCTGGCGCCGTTCTACTCCCTGCGGGCGATGGGCGATCTGGTGCTGCCGCCCCTGGCCTTTGTGGTCGAGCATGAACTCAATACCGCCCGGGCGATCTCGGACTTCCACAGCCCGCTGCTCATCATTCACGGCACCGACGATCAGGTCATTCCGTACCGGCAGGGCCGGGATCTGTTTGCCGTGGCCAACTCCCCCAAACGCTTTCACACCGTGACGGACGGCGGGCACGTCAATCTGCACCTGGCCGGCGGCAGCGCGTATCTTCACGCCATCGGCGAGTTTCTGGCCGACCCGTGAACGCTCAGTCCGCTTGGGCCAGTTCTACCGGAGGGGCGTCGGGACGTGGGGTCAATACTTCTCCTTCGCTTGTCGCCACAATAGAGGTGACCGCCAGATCGCCGGTGACGTTGACGGCTGTCCGGCACATGTCAAGCAACCGGTCAATGCCCAGGATGAGAGCCAGGCCGGCCATCGGAACCCCGATAGTGGTCAGCACCAGGGCCAGGGTAATCATGCCCGCTCCGGGCACGCCGGCCGCTCCGATGGACGCCATGGTGGCGGTCAGCACGATGGTCAGCTGGGCCGGTAGGGACAGGTCGAGCTGGAACACCTGGGCGATAAAGACCGCCGCCACCCCCTGGTAGAGCGCGGTGCCGTCCATGTTGACGGTTGAGCCCAGGGGCAACACGAAACTGGCGACCGGGTTGCTGACACCGAGCTTGTGCTCGGCACATTGGAGCGAGACGGGCAGGGTGGCTGACGACGACGAGGTCGAGAAGGCGATCAGCTGGGCTTGGCGAATGGTCCGCATGAAAGTGAGCCAGGAGACCCTGGCCAGACTGTGGACCAGCCCGCCGTACACCAGCCCGGCGTGAATGGCCAGGCCGAGGACGACGGTCAAGCCGTAGGCCAGCAGCGCCTGAAGGACGCTCAGACCGCTCAGGCCGACCACCTCGGCAACCAGGGCGGCAACTCCGAACGGGGCGAGTTCCATGACCAGCTGGATCAGGACGATCATGGCCTGCTGAACCTTGTCAAAAAAGGTGACGACCGGCGTGGCCTGACCCGGACCCAGCAAAGTCAGGGCAATGCCGAACACCAGGGCGAAGAAGATGATCTGGAGCATATTGCCTTCGGTCATTGAGGCGGCCGGATTGGTGGGAATGATGGCCAGGACGGTGTCGATGGTCGAAGGAGCCTCGGCTGCGGCGGAAGCCCGGTTGCCCGCAGCCGAGTCGAACTGGGCCAGCAAAGAGACCCGGTCGGCCTCGTTCAGGAAATCGCCGGGCTGCACGATATTGGCGCAGACCAGCCCGATGGTGACGGCCACAGCGGTCGTTGTCAGGTACAGCCCCAGGGTTTTACCGCCCAAACGGCCCAGTTTGCGCACATCGCCCAGGCTGGCAACGCCGACCAGCAGGGAGGCGAACACCAGCGGCACGATGACCATGCGGATGAGTCGCAGAAACAGCGCGCCGATGGGGCGTAGCCAGGAGATGACCGTGTCGCCGAGTGCGCTGATCGGCTGGGGAGACAGGGCAAAACCGCCGCTGCGCAGCGGGGTTGCCTCGATGCGCAGCCAGCCCTCGACCGGGTCGCCCATGTGCGGACTCCCCAGAGCGGCGTGAACCTCTCCAGACCGATCACGCAGAGCAATGGCGCGGCCATACACAAAAGAGCCCCGCACCCAGACCGGGAGTTCGACCGACTGTCCCTGCGCGTCGAGGCGGGTTTCGGTCTGCGTCTCTGCTGCCATGAAGCGCAGGGCCGCCCAC
>JAAXHF010000019.1 GCA_012271025.1 Deltaproteobacteria bacterium
GCCAGGCCGCGGCGGCGCACAAACCAGTAGGGCAGAAACAGGGAGTGGCCGAGATAGCTGATGGAGGTACTCGCCCCGCCGACCAGGATGCCGAAGGTGAGATACAGATGCCACGGCTGAGAAACCAGGGTAATCGCCACCATGCCACTGCTGACCAGCACCGCGCCCAGCGGGATGACCAGGCGCGGCCCCCAGCGGTCCATGAGCATGCCGACCATGGGAGCGTACACGGTTGCCGCCAGAAAACCGCAAGAAAAGGCCGCGGCCGTACTGCCCCGGTCCCAGCCGAACTCCGCCAGAATGGGCGGAAAGAGCAGGGAGAAGGTCGTGCGCGTGTTCACGCCAATGGCCAGCGTAATAAAGGCCACGGCCACGACCGCCCAGCCATAATAAAAGGGGAATTCTTTTTGCCGCATCGGATAGCGTCGTGATGACAGATGTAGAGGCGCACCTTATACAAAGTCGGCGGCTTTGTCTGTGGCCGACAGAGCCATTGTCTTCCGTTCCCGGAGCGATTACCCTCGCCCCATCACGTTGATATTCAGGTGAGCGGCCACACAGAAGGAGGAATAATATGGAATTCGAGACCCTGGCCACCGGCTACGGACTCATCGAAGGGCCACGGACCGATGAGCAGAACCGGCTCTATTACAGCGATGTGCGGGGCGGCGGAGTCTTCCGGCGCGGCCCTGACGGTGAGATTGAAACCCTCATAGCGGACCGGAAGTTTGTCGGCGGCATCGCCTTAAACGCGGGCGGCGGCATCCTGGTGACGGGTCTGTCTCTGGCGCAGTGGGACGAGCAGTCCGGCGGGTTGCGGGATATCTTCGCCGAATGGGAAGGGAAGCCGCTGTTCGGCCTGAACGACCTGACCATGGATGACCAGGGCAGTATCTGGGTGGGTTCGTTTGGCTGCGATATTCATACCTTCGATTTCAAGAGTACGCCGCCGCCGGGCTCGCTCTTCCGCATCGACCCGCCGGGCCAGGTGACGCATCTCTGGGAGGGGGTCGAGGTCACCAACGGCCTGGGCTTCAGCCCAGACCGCAAGCTGCTCTACCACTGCGATTCCACCACCAAGGCCGTCTGGGCCTATGAGGTGCGGGCCGACCGCATGGTCAGCGACCGGCAATTGTTCGCGCAATTACCCGAGGGCATGCCCGACGGCATGACCGTTGATGTCGAAGGCGGGGTGTGGGTGGCCACGGTGGCCGGGCGGGGTGAAATCGTGCGCTTCAAGCCGGACGGCACGGTCGATCAACGCATTAAGGTGCCGGCTAAAACAATCACCAGCGTAGCCTTTGGCGGGCCCGACATGTCGGACCTGTACGTGGTCACCGCCAACAACGATCAACGCGAGCTCAAGGGCAGCGTCTTTCGGGCGCGCTCGGATGTCCCTGGGCTGCCCGTGCCCCAGGCCCGTTTCTAAGGAGGAACCCATGTTAAAGTTTATGGCCGCTGTGCGGCGTCTGGAGCATGTTTCGCATGAGGAGTTGATTCATGTCTGGGAGCATGTGCACGCCCCGCATGTCGTTTCGCTGGCCAAGCCGGAGCGCTATCG
>JAAXHF010000045.1 GCA_012271025.1 Deltaproteobacteria bacterium
CTCGGCTTCGAGTGGCTGTACGGGGCTCATGCCGCGCACCAATTCTAAGCGAACAGCAGGAGAATAGGCCATGTTGATGATCCGTTTTCTTATCTCTGTCATAACACTCGTAAGTCTGGTTACCGGCCTGGGGTTGACCCCGTTCGCTCAGGCCCAGCCGCTCAAAGTCTGTGCTACGGTTCCCGAACTCGGTAGCCTGGTTCAGGAGATTGGTGGCGAGCAGACCACGCTGACGGTCTTTGCCAAAGGGACGGAAAACCCCCACTTCGTGGTACCCAAGCCGAGCTTCATCAAGGCCCTGAGTACTTGCGATGCGTATATCCAGGTCGGTATGGACCTGGAAATCGGCTGGGTGCCTCCCCTGCTACAAAATGCCCGGAACGGCGCTATTCTCCCCGGCAGCCCAGGCTATATCGATGCGTCCACAGCCATCGCTCCGCTTGAGGTCCCGAGCGTGCCGGTCGACCGCTCCATGGGAGATATCCATCCATCCGGCAACCCGCACTATCTGCTCGACCCCATGAACGGCCTGCGGGTGGCGCTGCTGCTGCGGGACCGGCTGAGTACGCTCCGGCCGGCCAGCGCTCCGTATTTCGCCGAGCGCTATACCGACTTCCGGCGGCGCTTGGGCGTGGCTCTGGTCGGCCAGGGTCTGGCTGACGCCTACGACTTCGAGAAGCTGGTAGTACTGGCACGGCACGGACGGTTGGAAACCTTTCTCAAGAGTCAGGGCCAGGAGGCGCTGCTAGGCGGCTGGCTCGGCAGCCTGCGGTCCCATGCCGGCAACAAGCTCGTCGGCGACCATAACGTCTGGGCGTATTTTGCCCAACTCTTCGGGTTCGACATGGTTGCCTATCTCGAACCCCTGCCGGGCATTCCCCCAACAACGAAACATCTGAATACGGTGCTTGAGTTGATGAAGGCAAACGGAGTGAGAGCCGTCCTGGCGGTAGCCTATTACGACCCCCGCTATGCCCAATTCGTCTCAGAGAACTCCGGCGCCACGGTTGTGTCCATGGCTGGACAGGGCGATTCTCGCCCTGGAACGGCGCACTACCTCGATATGGTGGATTACAATGTGAAGCAGCTTTCAGCAGCGCTAGGAGGGACATCATAGAGTCGCCACCAGCTCTCTCCCTTTTTCCTAAGCCAGGTACAGCCCCTCTGTGGGTTGACCAGGTCGGGGCGGGACTGTCGCTGGCCTGCGCTGCTCATTGCATGGCGACCCCCCTGCTCCTGTCTCTGCTCCCGTTTGTAGGGGTCGGCTTTCTTGCTGACGAATCGGTGGAAATCCTGCTTCTGGCTACCTCACTTGTACTGGCCGTGGGGAGCCTGTGCTGGGGATTTCGCATTCACCACCAACGCCGCACCCTGCTGCTGCTCGGGGTGGCACTCCTGCTCATTGTCGGGGGGCGCCTTTCTCCCGAAGAGACGACCGAGGTCGTGGGTGTCGTTCTCGGAGCCGGGCTGCTGGCGTGCGGGCATCTGCTGAACCGACATCTGTGTAAGACCTGCTTGCAGTGTTAGGACAGCCCCATGGACAGCGATGTTGTGCTGCAAACAGCCAATCTGTCGGTCGGGTATGGCAACCTTGTTGTGCTCGGGCGCGTTAATCTGACGATCCGGGCTGGTGAATTGTGGTTCGTGCTGGGCCGGAACGGTAGCGGCAAGACCACCCTGCTCCACACCTTGCTCGGACTGCTCAAGCCGCAGACGGGCCGCCTCTCTCGGCAGATAGCCAACGGGGTCGGATTCGTGCCGCAGCGCTGTGACATCAATCCCACGCTGCCGATTACGATTCGCGAGTTTGTCGGCCTGGGCCTGGTCGGTACCGGCCTGAACCGGGCCACACAGCTGGAGTATCTGGACCGGGCGCTGGGCACGCTTGATCTGGCGCAAATGGGGCATAAGAACTACTGGACGCTGTCGGGCGGTCAGCGCCAACGCGCACTGGTTGCCCGGGCGCTAGTGAGACGCCCGGCCCTGTTGATTCTGGACGAGCCGACTAATAATCTTGACTTGGCTGCGGAAAACGACTTTCTGCAGACCTTGACCGATATTCACAAGCGGGAGCAC
>JAAXHF010000031.1 GCA_012271025.1 Deltaproteobacteria bacterium
GCGTTGACCGAACGGCGCGTATAGGCAAGGTATTGCCCGTCCGCCGACCAACTCGGCCCGCTGCACGACGCGTTTTCACAGGCCAGCAGCGGTCGGTCCCGCCCGCTGGCCAGATCGAACAGCCGCAGATCGCTGAACCCCAGTTCACCCAGCGCCCCGTAGGCCACCAACCTGCCGTCCGCTGACGGCGCGAAATCCCACACACTGACTTCATCTGGGGTCAGGGCGCGGGGCGAGAGGTCGGCGCCAGGCTCACCCGCCTGGAACGGCAGCGCGCGCAGCTGCGCGCGCCCGACCTCATCGACCGTCTTGTAAAGAACGTAAGTGACGCCGTCGTCCCTGCCAACCCGGCGGCTTTGCCCCCACAGGCCCAGAAGCAACAGCATGCACAGGCTGAGGATCGACAGTACGGTCAGATCAAAACGGCTCATGGATTCGAGGGCTGGGGACCAGCACGGGCCGCAGGTACGCTTGGCCGCTGGGCACTGGCATCATTTCAAAGGTGTCACGGATAGAGATAGGGCTGATTAGGTTCCGGTACAGCCTCCAACTGCTCCGCCACAAGCACCGGAATATCGTTACCTGTGGAAGCTGCGAACTGTCCGACGACCCGCACCCACTGGCCCTCCTCTAACTCCCCTTCAGAAGGCAGACCGGCCGTCAGGCTGACCGGCAGGCCAACCGCCATGGCATCGGCCGCGCAGCAGCCGACAACAAAGCGCGTGAGGGTAAACGCTGCCTCGTCCGCGGCCTCATCGAGATAGACAAAGCCAACCACATCCGCAGTGTCGGTTTCAGCCGGACGGTCGCCCTGATGAAAAGCGAGTACCCAATCCAGAATCGTGCGCTCGCTGCTCTCCTTCACCAGCGTCGAACCTGCCGCAGCCGGCAATACCGAATCCAATCCCCCGGCGCTGATCTCACGATTCTGTAGCGCAGCCACCCCCAGAGGACGCGGAGGCACGAGCAGGCCGAGGACGATCGGAAGCGAGATAAGCACAAGCCCCGACCAACCCAATGCGTGGCTGTGATCATGGCCGTGATCGTGGCTCTGTTGTTGACTGTCCCCCGCAGCCGAGGACCCGACCTCGCCCGACCGTTCGGGAGCAGGATCATCCGGTTTATCTTCGGCCTCCTGGAGCAGGTAGCGGTAGCTCAACCCTACCACGATAAGACCGAGCACTGCCGCTATCGTCAGCCAGTCAAAACGTTGACTGATATAGTAGTTGAGCGTCCCGGTCGTGATGCGCGTGAACAGAAAGATGCCCAGCCCCAGCAGCAGCAGCCCCTTGAGAGCGGCCTGCACTTTGGGCAATCGCAGCAGTCTGCCGGTTATCGTAGCTGAATCCTGTGACACTTCTTCGCCTGTCCTGTCTCTCGCCAACCTACCCGTTAAACACCTACCTGCACGTTCCAGAAGACACCGATAACCGCCACCAGCGCCAGCGGCAGCAGAATCAGATACAGGACCGTCCGCCGCCGGAAGACCCCCATAAACAGCAGCGAACTCTTGATATCCACCATCGGCCCGAACACCAGAAAGCCAAACAGCGAGCCCGTCGTGAACGCGTTGCTGAAAGCCAGCGCGATAAAAGCGTCCACCGTCGAGCAGACCGACAGTATGTACGCCAGTGCCATCATCACAAAGACGGAGATGATTGGCCCCTGACCGATCGTGAGCAATGTCGACTGCGGAACGACCGTCTGCATCGCCGCCGCCAGCATCGCCCCGGCGATCAGATAGCGTCCCATGTCCAGAAAATCATCGCCCGCCATCACAAGCGCCTGCCAGACGCCCGGGCGGGAGCCGCCGTGGTTGTGACTATGGTCGCGATCACCGGAATCGTCGCGGCCGCTGGACACGGCCAGCGTTTCGGGCAGCAGGATCTCACGCGGGCGCGCCAGATGAAAGATCAGCCCAACCGTAAACGCCACCAGCATGCTGAACACGACCCGCCCCCACAGCACCGGGCCCCAACCGAACGCCGCATAGGTACTGAAGATCACGACCGGATTGATCACCGGCGCCGCCAGCAAGAATGCGATCCCCACCGGCAGCGGCAGCCCCTTGCCGTACAGCCGTCGCGTCACCGGCACCACCCCGCACTCACACACAGGGAAAATAAACCCCAACCCTGCCCCCGCCAGCGCCGCCAGCAGCGGATGGTCGGGTATGTACCGCTCCACCATCCCCTGGTTCACATAGACGGCGATGAAGCCCGACACGATCGAACCGGCAATCAGAAAAGGGGCGGCCTCGATGAACAGACTGAGGAATATCGTGACGAACGTCTGGAAACGCTCGGCCGCAAAAAAACGGGCCTGCGGCGTGTTGATGCTGCTCGCAAGGACCACCAGCAACGCAAACACCAGGAACGCCGCCACCCCCCAGCGCGGGCGCCCAAACCGGCGTCTCTCTATGCTCTCCGCAGCTGCCTGAGGCAGCGGTGATGTCTGATTCATCACGTTTCTCGGCGGTGCGGCGACCCTTCTCTCCCGCCGCTGACCCCATCAAATAGAACCAATTACTTCTCAACTACAGCCAATTCGTAACCCCAATTTGGCCGACCAATGCTCTCTCACTCCTCGGCACACCCATATTCATTTGAGCGCCGCAGTAGCTGACCACTGACCACTGACCACTAGCCACTGACAACTGCAGTTGTGGGCGGTCGGCCGCAAGCGGCCTCCCTTGTGCGGGGGCTCCGCCCCCGCAACGCCCCCTCTCCTACAACCTCGCGCCGCAGCGAGTGTGCGGGCAATTCGACCTTGGCGACCCGCGGCGACCAGAACTTCCCCCGCGTCATGACACGTCCCGACTATGTGCCGGCGCAGGCAAGGCAGGCGAGGCGACGCCCAATGGCACCCAACCTACATCGCTATGACCGTCAAGAGCCCACTCCAGATATC
>JAAXHF010000515.1 GCA_012271025.1 Deltaproteobacteria bacterium
TCGGCAGCCAGACGCCTGTCGCGGGTGAAGCCAGCCCGGCCTGGACCAGACCGCTGCCGAGTTGGATCAGGCCGTAGTACACGGCGGTGATCAGCAAGCCGGCCAACCCGCCGGCCGCCCGGGAAAAGGTCCGACCGAACAGGACCAGCGGCGTGGCCAGCAGGCCGAACACCAGGCTGGCGACCGGCAGGGCCAGACGGCGGTGAAACTCGGTCTGGGCCAGCCGTACATCCGCCCGTCCGGCCCGGTCGTCCGGCGGCCAGCCACGACGCGCCACGTCCTGGAACGACAGGTGTTCCACCCGCGCCTCATCCTCGGCCGTGGCTGCGGGCGGCTCGGTATACTGCACCGAAGTCCACAGGCTGTCAAAACGGGTGCTGTCGCCGCTGCCGCGCACAGGGGACAGGGTCAGGCCGTTGTACAGGGTCAGGTGGGCCTCGCCGTTGGCCTTGGACTGCACCTCGCCGTGCTGGGCAAAAATCGTCTGCCCGTCCAGAAAGCTGGTGCCCGAGTCGCGTGGGGTCCACAGCAGCACGCCGCCCAGGCGCTGGCCGCTGCCCGACACCTCCCGGGCCAGCATACGGGTGTCCCCAAAGGTCTGCGTCTCCCCGGCCCGTAACAGGCCGGTCGGATTGTCCCGCGCGACACGCGTTTGCAGGCTGTCCAGGGATCGCTTGGCCCACGGCGAGGCGCTCAGGCTGAGGATCAGCCCCAGCACTGTCACGGCCGCGCAAAACGTCAGCACCGGACCGAGACACTGGCGTGGAGATACGCCCGAGGCGTGCAGGGCCAGGGTTTCCAGATCGGTTTTGAGGCGGCCGAGTCCGACCAGTATGCCGACCAGACAGGCAAAAGACAGGGTGGTCGAGGCCAGGCTGATGAGCTGAAAGCCCATCAGCTGGAGCATCGCGCCAAGTCCAAAGCCGCGATTGATGATGAGATCGGAAAACCCGAACAGCTCGGCGGTCAGTAGCAGAACGGTCAAGCCGCCAAAGGCGAGCAGGGTGGGGCGCACCAGTTCCCGCACCATATACCAGTGCAGCGTTCGGCCCACACTCCAGGCCAGAGCCCGGTGATACACACTCTCCAGGCCGGCAACAATGTTGGTGACGGCTGACTCCCCGTGCAGGACGAGGGCGCCGATTTCTTTGGCCGTGGGCAGTGCTCTCGTTCTTTGGGCTATGCGGCTTGATTTGCCCATCGTTTTCTCCTATATCGGGCGGATGGCTTGGGGAACAGCCCCATGACCGGTAAGCTTCAGCTTGGACGAGGACTGAAACCCACGACTATGCGTAACGGAGAAGGAAGGAATGGGGGAGCGGCCGCTGGCTACACCCGGCCGCCACGGAAGGCGATCATACTCAGCGCCGGCCAGGCTCGGCGGCTGCTGCCGCTGACCGAGAGCGTGCCAAAATGTTTGCTGCCCATAGACGACGAGCGCACGATCCTGGAACTCCAGCTTGAGGCTCTGGCCGCGTGTGGTCTGGAGCAGGTTATCGTGATGGTCGGCTTTGGGGCCGAGCAGGTCGAGGCGCTGCTGGCGACACGGCAGCCTGATGGGCTGGATGTCCAGACGCGCTATAACCCGTTTTTCGAGGCGTCGAACAATCTGGCCACGTGCTGGCTGGCCGGGGCCGAGATGACCGAAGATTTTGTGCTGTTAAACGGCGATACGCTGTTTGAGGCGCCCGTCCTGGAGCGCTTGGTGCAAGACGCGTCCGCCCCGGTGACCCTGGCCATCGACCGCAAGGCCGCCTACGACGACGATGATATGAAGGTCAGCCTGAACGGCGGGCGGCAACTGCTGGCGGTCGGCAAGACCCTGATTCCGGAAGAGACCGACGGCGAGTCGATCGGCCTGATGGTCTTCCGCCCCCCGGGTCCAGACGCCTTTCGGGCCGCCCTCAATCGAGCCATCCGTCACAAAGCCGCCCTGCAGCGCTGGTATCTCTCCGTGATCGACACCATGGCCAAGTCGGGTCTGGTGTCCACCAGCTGTATTACGGGCCTGTGGTGGGCTGAGGTTGATACCCTCGACGACCTGATCCAGGCCCGCGCCTCGTTCAAAGATATCGGCGATGACCGACCTCCGTGCAGAATGAGATCGCCGATATCTTTGTTTCCCAACGGCGGATCAAGGTGAACCCGAGGGTGGACTTTCCAGCCCTGGATCAGGACTAGCCGACCGGCTTAACCGCCCCGCTCACTCTTCCAGCAGAACAGACAGATACTGCTCGGCAGCTCGGGCGACTGAGAACTGGCGCGCCCGGTCGAGCAAGCGCTCCCGCTGCAGGGGATTGTCCAGGCTTGCCAGGAGAGCCTGGGCCAAGGCCGTGTCATCCCCGACCGGCACCAGCGCCCCATAGGCTCCCCCGGCCAGGAGTTCGGCCGGGCCGCTCGGACAATCGGTACTCACCACCGGACAGCCACACGCCAGCGCCTCAATGATGACATTCGACAGCCCTTCCCAGGCTGAAGACAGGGCAAACACCGCAGCCCGACCAAGATAGGCAAAGGGATTGGCCACAAAGCCGGGCAGGCCGATATCGTCGCCAACCCCGAGTTGGCCGGCCAGGGACAGCAGGGCCTCGCGCTGCGCGCCGTCGCCTAAGATGAGCAATCGAGCCGGCCGGACCGCTCGCACACGGGCAAAGGCTCGGATCAGACACCCAAAATCCTTCTGGGACTTGAGCTTGCCAATACCCAGGATCACCGGCGGAGCGCCTGGGGCAAACCAGGCGTGCTCAAGCGGTGCTTGGGCCAGGGTCAGCATATCGGGACGAAAAACCGGGTTGTAAATTGTATGGATACGGGTACGCGGCAGGCCCAGCGTTTGGGCCAGATCCTCGGCCACGCCGTCCGACACCGCAACAATACGGTCTGCCTCGGGATACAAACGGCGGGCCAGCTGAGGAAAGGTTTTGTCGGCGGCTCTGTCGGCCCCGGCTGTGGCGACGGACAGGTGATTATGGACGCTGATCACCGTGCGGGTTGATGCGGCGCTCAGCCGTCGGGCCAAAACCGCCGTAATATTGGGATAGCTGAGAGCGGATAAAAGAGCTGCCGGCCGCTGGTGGCTCAGATACGCCGCCAGACCGGGAACGCCGCCCAGAATCCAGGGCAGTCTGGAACCTGACAGGTGGGCGGCCAGAGCGGCGGCCACGCGCGGCATTTTCAGCAGCGTGGGCAGCAGTTGGCGGGCTGAGCGAACCTTGAGGTCAATCACCGTGACCGTATCGGGAATTTCCTCCAGGAAATGGCCCTCTTTGCGACCCATGACCAGATCGATCCGATGACCTCGGTCGGCCAGGGCTGTGGCCAGGTTGAGCATGACCCGCTCTGCGCCGCCGCCGCCGCCAAATGAGCGAACAAACAGGCCGATATGCCGTCGGCTTGTCCGGTCGGTGGGGCGTGCGGTATAGTTGGTCGCTGACGTCCCCATGCTTTCCCCCGAGACGAAAAGCTTTCGCCTCCTGCGGCGGCTACGCTATCTGGTATCCCGTCTGTTTGGCAACCGCCTCCAGAACTCGCAGCAGACCTCTTTTGAAACCCTGAACGGGCGGCGTTTCAAACGGCTCATTGTGCGCGACACCGCGCTGGCGGCCGAACTCGAACGCAATCTTGAGGCGTTTCACGACAGCCCCCATTTTCCGTCGGTTGCCATCCGCTATGAGCACGAACTGTGGCTGGACTATGTTGAGGGCAGCCCCATTGTCCAGCCCGAGGCGAGCGTGGTCGAAAAGATCGCCGACTTCTACGCCGCGACCTACAGCCGCTCAGCCTGGCGTGTGGACGTGGCGGACACGCCGTTTGTCCCTCGCCTCCGGCGCGACCTGCGCTTTCTGAACCGGGTGGGGATTCTCTCCGACGCCGCCTATCGTGATCTCGGAGCGGCTGTCGAGCGTCTCGTCCCGGACCGCGTCTGGGTCGGCTTTGACTATACGGATGCGGTGCTCAAGAATTTTATTGTGACCGATACGGATGGACTGGTGTGCGGCATAGACGCCGAGAGTTTGCGCAGGGAGCAGCTCATCGGGACCGGGGTGGCCAACGCCCTGGCGCGTTGGTTGGGGCCGTTGCAAGACCGCTTTTTCCAGTGCTTATTTCGGGACGGGGTGCCTGACTTCCGACCCTATCTGTCCTTTGTAGAACTGTGTTATGTGTCGGCTTGGACCAAGATGTATTTTTTTGAAAAGAAGTGGCAACGCATAGACCCCGCTGTCTTTGATCGCTTTCGTGAGTAGGTCATCCGTGCCGTCACATCCCCGAATGGCCGATCCTGCTCTGTCCTCTCTTAACTGAAGCCCAAGACAGGCCATCGGACACCTCGCGTGGAGGCATTTCTAGGCATAGCCCTTGGATTTTCCGCCAAACAAGCGCCGTATGCGGTCCACGGCCGAATAGCGGTTGATGACAACGATAAAGACTTTTCGCAGCTGACCGTCCGGACACTCCAGGGGGCGCACGCCGTGCCACGAGTTGTTTCTGCGCTGAAACAACAGGCTGCGGTTACCCGAGGTCTGGGACACGATACGTCGATCAAAGTCCTCAAACCGGGGGGCTGAGCTGCGCGCAAAACGCCCGCCGTCGTCCAGGATGAGAGTTTCGCCTCCCCAGGCCGGGTTCCACTCTGGATTACAATAAAAGATATGCGAACCGAGTTTGTGTTTGGCGTCACAGTGGGGAGAGACCGAGCGGCCCCGAGGCGTGTAGTGCCAATGAAAACGCAGATCAACGGCTCGCACGCCAAACATGCGGCAGATAAAGCGTCGGTAGGTGCTGCCGGTCAACTCGTCGATAAATTCCCGCCAGGCCGGTGCGAGCTGGAGACCGGGACTGTATTCCAGCCCATAGCGGTCGTGACTCTGCTGACCGTGGGCGCGTTTGACGCCGAACAGGCGGGTGAATTGCGACACTGCGGGCAGGCTCTCGACCAGGCGCTGATAGCCGGTCGGGGTGAGCAGGCCGTGCGGATTGACCCACGGATAGGGGCGCTGGGCCTGGAAGGCGTGTGGGTCGAGGGCGTCGAGCCGATCAAAATCAAGGTACGCCATGGCCTAGTCCGGGCTGGGGGACGGCGTGGAACCAAAAGCCGAGCGCATCCAGCGGTGCAGTTTGGGGGAGCGTCTGAGGTAAAAGCGACCGAGCGGTTGGCCGCTGAGGTCAAACTCGTACACCAATGGCTCGCCGGTCAGGGGTCTTTTGATTTTTGGAATCGTCGCCTCCGGGACGCCGTCGAGATAGGTCATGAGCGCCCGCAGGCTGTTGCCGTGGGCCACGACCAGGACGCGCTGGCCGGCCTGGAGGCGGGGCAGGATGGTGTCCTGCCAGTACGGCAGCACACGAGCCCGAACGTCTCTGAGGCTCTCGGTGCGCGGCAGGTCGGCGGCGGCCAACTGACGGTAGCGCGGGTCGTGGCCGGGAAAACGACGGTCCCCGGGGTCAAGCGGCGGCGGGCAGATGTCAAAATGCTGCTGCCACAGCGTGACCTGCCGAGGACTGTAGCGCTCGGCCGCATCGACGCGGCTGAGGCCCTCGAGCGCGCCGTAGTGGCGTTCGTTCAAGCGCCAGCTGGTCTGAACCGGCAGCCGCGATTGCCCCAGGCTGTTGAGGACGATGTCCAGGGTTTGCCGGGCGCGCTGGAGCACCGAGGTAAAGCACACGTCAAAGCGGTAGTTGGCCCGTTTGAGCAGCCGACCCGCAGTTTCGGCTTCCGTACGGCCGGTGGGACTGAGCCCGACATCGGCCCAGCCGGTAAAACGGCGCTGCTGATTCCACACGCTCTGGCCGTGGCGCAGAAAAACAAGCGGGATAGTCATGGCATCCTCAGCAGACGCCGAACCTGTTCGGCGACCGTGTCAAACTCTTGCAGCTGCGGGCGGACGGCCAGGCTCAACGGCTCACCAAAATAATGGGCAAAGCCGTGTTCGACCAGCGCCTGGTGGAGGGCGTTCACATCCCGGCGGGGCTGAAGCGTGCCGCGCTCGATGAGTCTGCCGCACACATAGGCCAGGCCGCGCTGGGGGCGCAGCGTGCCGCGTATGTTGCGACGCGGCTGTTGGGCGCGCCGGACCAGCCATTCCTTGAGCCGCACGCCGAGCGCGGCCGGGCGTTCGGGCAGCGGATAGATATACAGCGGCTTGTCGGTGGCCGCAGCTTCGGCCAGCATGGATTCGCTCTCGCCGGTGACCACCAACACATCGGCCAGGCTGAGATAGGCCAGATACGGGTTTGCCGACTGTCCGGCCTGCCACACGTGCATGTGCTGGACAGGGCCGAGGGCGTGTTGCAGCGCCCGGCAGGACTGGGCTCCGGTCCGTCGGCTGGTGGTGACAAACAGACTCGCCCCAACCTCGCGAGCCCAGGCGCGGACCGCCTGTCCCAGCTGTCGGGCGGTGTCCGGGTCAAAACGATAACGGGCGGTTGCCCCGCCAACGAGCACGGCAATGCGAGGATGGGGGGCGGATTCCAGCATCTCACGCCATTCCGCAGCGGCCGCCTCCAGGCGCTGTTGGGTGACCAGGCTCAGCGGCGCCAGGGTTTCAATCCGTCGGGGGTGGGGAGGCTGGCGGAAGTGGCCGCAGCTGACCGCAATATCCGATCGACCAGTGAGGTGAGCGCCTTTGCGGCCGAGCAGCACCAGCCGGGTCTTGCCCCGACTGCGGTCCCGAATCCAGCGCGCCACCCGCGCTGGCCGCCAGCCGGCGCTGATCACGATATCCGGCCACGGCGCGGCCAGCCGGTCCGAGCGGGTACGGTCAAGACCGATGCAGCTTGCCCCGCGCACGCCAAACAGGCGCTTATGGATCGTGGCCGCCCTGGTGAAAGCCAGCCGTTTCTCCTCATACGGCCAGCCGAGCGCGTCGGCCAAGCCGAGCGCCTGGGTCGTGTGGCCGGGTTTATCGGCTGTGAGGACCCAGACCGACGTGGGGGCGTCGGGCTCGGTACAGGCGGCCGACATGCGGTAGGCAGCCTGGTCGGCGGCGCGTTCCAGCCCAAACCAGACGTGGGCCACCGGGTTGTGCTGGTAGGCGTAGCGCTCAGGAAAAGGCTGCCAGGGCTGGGCGTGGATGGTGGTGTAGTGCAAGACCTTGGAGTCGCCCGGCCGATACTCCTCGTCCCGCGCGTTCCAGGCCGGGTCGAGCGCGCCCCACTCTGGTACGGCGCTGGCCTCCAGCGTTTTGCGGCGTTTGTGCCGGGCGTCCTGGAGCGACCAGACGGCGGCCATCCGCTCACAGTCCAGCAGCATGACCGAGGTGTCGCGGGGGCCAACCGACACAAAGCCGTGCGATTCCAGATCGGTATCAAACAACTCGCCCGGATCGGTCAGATAGACCTGATCCACATCGTTGTAAATCGCCCGTCGAATGTGCAGGCTGGCGGCAAAGTGTGGGATGGCAAAACGGTAATTGGTAAAGCCGGTCAGCCAGCCCCGGCGGTCGAAGCCGGCCAGGTCTGTCATCAGATAGATGTCGTACACCCGGCCCGGATCGCGGCTCTGTTCTATGGACCACAAAAAAACCCGCTCGGCCCGGTGCTGGGCCGGCTCGGTGCCGACAAAAAGACACACCGGTGGCTTATGGCTCGGCCGCGCCCCCGGCCGCACGTCCAACCTGATCGGCTCGGGAACGCAGGGAACGCGCTGATCGGTCGGCAGCGGAACGAGTCGTGACAGGCGGCGCAGCGTTGTGGACAGCTTCATACGGGTTCTTTTTCAGGCTTGGGCTGCGCGCGGGTGTTCCAGCC
>JAAXHF010000687.1 GCA_012271025.1 Deltaproteobacteria bacterium
GCCTATCCCTACAGCCCGACCGGCAGGTTTGCCCTGGGGGCGACCCAGCCGGGGCTCGAACCGCTGACCTTCATGGGCTTTCTGGCCGCCCGCACGACCAGGATCCAGCTCGGGGTGAGTGTCCTGATCGTGCCCTACCGCAACCCGGTTGTGGCGGCCAAAGCCATCTCCAGCCTGGACTATTTGTCCGGCGGGCGGACGATCATCGGGGTCGGCAGCGGCTGGATAAAGGAAGAGTTTGACGCGCTGGGCATGCCGTTTGAGCAGCGGGGGAAACAGACCGATGAGTTCATCCGTTTGTTCAAGGAGATGTGGAGCCAGCCCGAGCCGGAGTTTGAGGGCGAGTACTATCAGTTTTCCGGGATCACCTCCTATCCGCGTCCCATCCAAAAGCCCCATCCGCCGGTGTGGGTCGGCGGCAACAGCAAACGGGCCATGCGCCGGGCCCTGGAACTCGGCAACGGCTGGCAGCCCGGCTGGTCACGGCCGGATCAGCTGCGGCAGGAGTTGGAGGATTTTGAGCGGGTGGCCGAACGGGTGGGTCGTGACCCCAAGAGCGTCGAGTTGTCCCTCATTCGTCCCCTCCAGATTGTCGATGAGGCCAGGCAGCCGCACCGTCCGCTGATCGGTACGCCTGAGCAGATTGCCGGGGACATCCGGGAGTATCAGCGGCTGGGGGTGAGTCACCTGGTGTTCAACTTTCGGACCAGCCACATGTCCGAGGCGGTCGAGACGGTTGAACGTTTCGCTACCGAAGTGCGGCCGTTGGTGGCGTAGTGGTCCTCGGCGCGAAGGATTTTCCATGCCGAGCACTCTGAGACAGACAGAGAGGATCAAGTACAAAACGGAGTTGCTCAAGCTGCTCATCCTCCTCATGCTTGCGGTTGGTGGAGGGTCGCTGGGGATAGCCGTAGGCACGCTGACACCGGTGCGGATCGTGCTGGCAGCTTTTGGTATTGCCTTTACGGTTGTGGCACAGCAGCACCGAATGATTGAGCAGCTCATCGAACACATAGAGGAGGAAGAGCCATGACGTTCCTGGAGTGGATGCCTTTGATCTTAGGGGTCATATTATTTACCACTTTCGGTATCCTCGTCTGGAAGCTCACGCATTAAGCATGCTCCGTTGAGCGAACCTGGCAACGTCTCTGTTGTTCTTTCCTCCTGAGCACTTCTCCTTTGCCTGTTGTCCTGTACAATAAATATCCGCTTGGCGGCGAAGTCCTGACACGCTTGACTCTTCCTCGCCGTGCCAGAACTTGGTATGTCCCCTCGGCATGGAGTCGTCCCCCCAGCATCCCCGGATTATCGTTGTCGGTGCGGGCATCATCGGCGCTTCCCTCGCCTTTCACCTGTCCCGGCGGCCGGTCCGACTCAGCGTGCTTGATCGGGCCGAGCCGGGGTCGGGGGCGTCGAGTCATTCGTTTGCCTGGATCAACACCTCGGCGGGCAAGGAACCGGCCTCGTATCACGACCTGAATCGCCGCTCGGTCGATATGTGGGACCGGTTTGCCCGGAGTCTGGCCGCTGATGTCGGGCTGCGCTGGGGAGGCGAGCTGCGCTGGACCACGACCCCGGCCGAGGCCGAGGAGCTGCGCGCAGCCGTGGCCGTTTTGCAGCGGCGTGGACACCACAGTCGGCTGCTGAACGAGGCCGAGTGTCAGGCTCTGGAGCCGGGACTGCGGCTCGACCGCTTCGTGCTCGGCGCCCTGAGCCCCAACGACGCTCAGGTCGACCCGGCCAGGGTCATTCGGGCTTGCCTGGGGCAGGTGCGAGCCCAAGGCGGAACAGTCGAGGCGCACACCGAGGTGCGGGGCTTCAGGCTGGAAGGCGCGCCACCTCGGGTGACTGCGGTACAGACGGGCAAGGGAGAGCTGGCGTGTGACCTGGTGGTTCTGGCGGCGGGGGTAGAAGCCACGCGGCTGGCTGGCCTGCTGGGGATGCATCTCCCGCAGCAGCGCAGTCCAGGGGTGGTGGTTTGGACCGACCCGCAGCCGCCGGTGTTAAAGCGGCTGGCCGTGCTGAATGCGCCGGCACTGGACTCTGAACAGCCGGGTATTCATATCTGTCAGCGACCGGACGGGACGGTCATCATTGGTGAGGGCAGCCAGGAACGCCTGGCCAGCGATGATTCGCAGGCGCACGCCGATGCGCTGCTGGCCCGTGCGGCCGGCTATCTGCCGGCCCTGGCCGCAGCCCGAGCCCGTCCCCTGCCGGTCGGCTATCGTCCGATGCCGCTGGACGGCTATCCGGTCCTGGGCTTGAGCAAGGCCGTTCCGAACGTCTATCTGGCCGTGACCCACAGCGGGGTGACGCTGGCCCCGCTGGTCGGTGAATACGGGGCGATTGAGATACTGGACGGGGTGAGCGTAGACCTGCTCGCCCCGTACCGGGTGGAAAGATTCGGACGCTAGGGGCGACGCAGGCGTCGCTCCCGTTCAGAACCGGACCCGCACGCCGCCGAACGCGCCGAACGGGGCGCCGGGACCCAGAAACCGTTCGAGTCCTGTCTCGTCCAGGGTGTTCTCAAACAGCGCGCCGTAGCTCTCGTACTCTTCGTCGAACAGATTCTCGAAGCGGACGAAGATATCAAAGCGTCCGGTCTTGTAGGCTAGCTGGGCGTTGCCGACAAAGTACGGGTCGAGCTTTTTGTGCGCGTTGGATTCGTCGCCGCGCAGGTACTGGCCGTCAACATAGGTGCCGTCAAAGCTGAACCACAGATTGTACGGCAGCTCGATCTCCACCCCCCCGTTCACCCGGTGGGCGGGTACCAGGGGAAGCCGGTCGCCGGCTCTGACCTGAGCCAGGCGTTCCTCGTTGGCAAAGGTGAACAGCTGCACCTCGTCCTCAAACGTCGCGTCGGTCAGGGTGTAGTTGGCGAACCAGTTGCCCCAGCTCCAGCGGCCGCGCAGCAGGAACTCGAGCCCCTGGCGGCGGGTCGCATCGACATTCTGAAAGAAGCCCAGCACCCGGCTCTGGGGTTCGTTGCGAAACAAAATGTCATCCTTGAGGTCGGTCCGATAAAAAGCCAGGCTGGCCTGGAGCAGCGGCGCGGGTGACCAGCGCAAGCCGGTCTCCCAGGTTTTGCCCTTGACCGCCTTGAGCGGCGGATCGTCGACAATCGCCGTTGGCACCGGGCAGGGCGCTTCGGGGTTGGCGCACGTCAGCTCAATCGCGGTCGGGGCGCGATAGCTCTCGCTGTAGCTGGCGTACAGGTTCAGGTCGTCGGTCAGCTGATAGCTGGCTCCGGCGGCGGGATTGAAGCGGTCAAAGGTGTGCGCGCCGCTGGCATCGGTCCCGTTGTCATCATCGTCGCCGGCCAAACGGTCTTTGATCTTCAAATGCGTGACATCGTAGCGACCGGACACGGTCACCGCCAGTTTTTCGATCGGTTCGAGGGTGAAGGTGAAAAACGGTCCGCCGGCGTGGGTGTCGCTCTTGACGTTGGTTTCGATCTCAAGCCCTTCTGCCTCATCTTCGTGCTCAGAGTCGGCCAAGTCGTCGTCCTCATCGTCTGCGTCGTGCTCGGCGAGATCATCGTCGTCAAAATCGTCGTCGTCGTCCTCGCCTTCCAGCTCGGCAATCAGGTGATCCAGGGTCGAGCCGGCATAGTCAACACCGGCGGTGACGGTCAGCGGCATGCCGAACAGCTGGCTCTGGTAGCTGAGCTGGGCGGCTCCCCCCCAGCCTTTCTGGTTGGTCCGGGCGTCCACGTCCTCTTCCACGTCCCGGTTGAACTGATCGACGTCGAGCAGACGCCCGAACAGGTTGGTGGACAGCGTGAGCTGAGAGGTGAGGGTGCGTCGATAGTTGCCGTTCAAGAACCACAGGACGGGCTGGAAGCGGTCGGGGTGGGTGAAGACGGCCGAGCGGTCGCGTTTCAGCCGGCTCTCGGGCAGCGGACCGTTGCCGGTCAAGCGGTTATTGACCCAGGTCAGCGACAGGTTGGCGTCCTGGACATCGTCCAGATAGCCGAGCTTGCCGAACACGTTGCCGACATGGCCGTCGGAGAAATCGCGAAAGCCGTCTTCCAAAAAGAAATTGCCGGACATGAAATAGTCAAACTTGCCGTGATGGCCGCCGCTCTGCAACAGGGTTCGCAGCCGTCCAAAACTGCCGCCCCAGATTTCGGCGCTGGTGCCCGGATGGCTGAAGCCCCGCTTGGTCTGCATGACCAGCGTTCCGCCCAGGGTGTTGCGGCCATAGACCGGGTTTGAGCCGGGCAGCAGCTCGATCCGGTCGATGGCATCGGTCGGAATCAGATCCCAGTTGACCTGATCGGCCAGGGGCTCGTTGGCCCGAACGCCGTCAACAAACACGCTCAGCCCCGGCGGGGTGCCGATCAGAAACGAACTGGTAAAGCCCCGGTAGCTGAAGTCGGGTTGGAACGGATTGTTCTGGACATGGGTGAGGTTGATGCCGGCAAACTCGCGGGCCAGAAAGTCGGTCATGTTGAGGGCGCCGCGGTTGGCGATGCGTTCCCCGGTTGTGACCTGGACATTGGCCGGAATCTGCTCGCGGGGAACGCCGAGCCCCATGAGTGGGGTGGTGCCCCGGACCTCTATGTCGGGCAAGGCGACGGGGTCGACTGGTTGCGGAGCGCTGGTCTGAGCCAACAGTTGGGCAGCGACGCTCAAGGTCAGCGTCCAGACCAGGGCGGCGGCGACATATTTCATTCCTTCCCTCCCTCTCTCCTGGGCTCAGGACTCATCAGCGGTAGAAGACAATGGCGGCCGCCTCAGCGCCGACCGCTGACCATGTTGCGCAGCGAATAATACTGTTTAGCCCGGCCTGGCGAGAAGAGGCGCTTCATCACATAACAGTGCGCGTAGGTCGCGTGCGGCTTCTTGGCGTTGATGGTCGTCTCGCCGACATGAATGAAGACATGGTGGCCGACGTTATTGGAGAAGTCCTGCTTGAGATAGGGCGCCTGCATGGCCGGCTCATCGGCATAACTCTCCGAGTACTTCAGAAAGGCCTGGCCCAGCCGAAACAGCTGGTCGTCCCGGCGGTCGAAGGTCACCATCCACAAGGTCCAGTAGGTTTCCGTATCAATGAATACGATTTTGTGGCTGTAGGGATGGGTCTTGCTCTTGGGGTCAATCCGCAGCACGTGGGTGTCGAGTAGCTCCCAGCGCGCCTTGTTCGGCACCCACAGGTGGGGACCGCCGGCCGCCGGGTTGGTTTCCACGTTGATCGTCGCCAACACCTTCTTGCGTCCCAGGTAGGTCCAGTTCTGCTCGTAGACTTTGCCGCCAAAGCCCATCATATCTTCCGGGATGAAATCCATGCCCATCATCTCGCTGGTGCGCTCCGAGGCCAGGGTGCGACGCGG
>JAAXHF010000187.1:0-3527 GCA_012271025.1 Deltaproteobacteria bacterium
GCCGGGTGACCGGAAACCGCACGGTCTCATGCAGCGTGTCCACGCCCAACAGCCGCCACTCAAACTCCCAGGCGTCCCGCCCGATCAGGTCGTCAAAGGTCGCCGCCCCGTTGGGCAGACGGTCCTCGCGCCGGGGCGCGGGCTGGCGTCGAATGCGACGCATGGAGGGCGAGTAGGCAAACAGCTCAACCTTGGTCGGGAAGCTCTGATCGGTCCGGTAGCCGATAAACAGCGTCTGCGTCCCGTAGCGCTCGGCCGGAGACACAGCCTGCGACAGCCAGCGGAAGATTTCCTGGCCGGGTTTGGCGGTGTACAGATGCTCGGCAAAACCGCCCTGGGGCAGGTACAGGATGGGAATGATCGACACCCGCTGGTCCATGAAGCCGGAGCCGGTCAGGGTCGTGGCGATGTCGATCAGAGTGCTGTTCCAGTACGGAGAGTGCGGGTACTCCATGGACCGAATACCCATTTCTTCCGCGCTGTAGGGCGATGCAAACGGAAATTTTTCGGCCGGCAGATACGGCACCTGGGCGTCACGGGGGGTATCGGTCCGCAGGTCGAGCCGGGCCTGTTCCTGGGCCGACAGCTCGTCCACAGTCCGCCACGTCCGAGTCGGGGTGTCCTGGGCCAGAGCCCAGACCGGACACACCGCCAGGCTGAACAGCATCAGCCCCCAGACGCGGCCCCTGCCGGTCATGGCGCCCCGACCTCCATCACCCCGACCGGGACCTCAAAGACCAAGTGGCCAGCCGCCTCCTGAGCCTGGATGCGGGCGGCTACCTCGGGCGCCGGCACGACCGTCCGGTCGTGCGGAAATTTGTCCGGGTACAGCAGCGGACGCAGATAGAACTCGTCCGGCGTGTTCACCAGGGTCTGGGTCTTGAGGGGATGCATCAGCCAGCCGCGGCGCATGAAATCCGGACTGAACGCCACCTCTTTGTCCTTGACCGACCACTCTTTGACCAGGTGGGCATCGTGGATGCTGTAGCTCATCAGATCGAGCGCTACGTCGTAGTACAGGGTCATCAGCGCCGCATACCCCTTGTCCTCCAGGGCCGGATTATCCTGTCTGGCGATCCGCACCTCAACGACCTGGAGCCGGCCGTCGTGATCGTACTGCTCAATGCGCAACGGGTAGAAATAGTGACGATCCAGCCAGTAGATGAGCTTGCTGGTCGGATAGTTGGGCAGCCAATCCTCGCGGGTCGTGGATTCGACCACATAACACTCCACCCCACCGTCGGGACGGTAGAACGGATAGCTGTCCCACATCATCTTGAGCTGATCGGTCGCGGCGTCGAAAAACGTGCCGTCCGGGTTGGCCAGGGTCACGGTCGGGCGCGTGGTGGGAAAGCGAACCGTTTCATACAGGACATCGGTTCCCAGCACGCGCCAGCGAAACTCCCAGGCGTCGCGGCCGATGACATCGTCAAACGACTGGACATTGTTGGGAAAGCGCTCGCCCCGCCGGGGCTGGGGAATCCGCCGCACCCGGCGCATGGCCGGCGCATAGGCGAAATAGTCCAGCTTGGTCGAGTTGTCCTTATCGGTCCGGTGCATGATCCACAGGTCCTGGGCACCCTGCATTTCGGCCGGTGAGGAGTAATAAAACACCATCCGAAAGAAATCCTGCCCCGCCGGCGTTGTGAGATGACCGGCAACGCCGTCCTCGTCCGGCATATAGAAATTGAGCCCGATCGTGACGCCCTGGTTCAGGTAGCCGCCGCTGGTCATTGACCCGAAGGCGTCGGCCATGACGTGCGACCAGCGTGACACGTGGGTGAACTCCATGGAGCGATAGCCCAGTTCCTCGGCCGTATACGGCGCCTCAAACGGATAGGGTTCCGCCGGCAGGTAGGGAATAGTCGCGCTGCGCGGGGTGTCGGTCCGAAAGTCGAGCCCGGCTTTTTCTTCGGCGGACAACTCGGCAAGCGTCTTCCAGGATTTCGGCCGAGCGCCGTTGTCCTGGGCGCCAACCACGGCCGGATACAGCAGGACGGCGAGCAGGCAGACGTGGACGACACAGGTATTCATGGGCTAGAACTCGTAGCTCAGCTCCCAGCCGACATTATCGTACTTGCCATAGATGGCGTACAGGTCGGTCCCATAGCCGCCGCTGAAGGCCGTATAGGTCATACGGCCGGTGATGAACTGGGAAAAATTATAGCTGGCCGTCAGCCGGGTTTTGATGCCCTGCCACTTGCGGTTGGGTCCGCTGAGCCACGGGATGGCCGTCACGCTGAGGTTGAGGCGGTCGCGCGTAAACCGGAACGGTCGTCCGACAAACACCACCGGCAGGACGTTCCACTCGTCACCGATCGCCCCGCCAAATCCGCTGCCCAGGCTTTCACGCCAGTCAAAGGTGTACAGCAGCGAGGGCTGGAAAATGAACGAGGTGTTGCCCGGCAGGGCAAATTCCAGCGCAATAGCGGCCCGCATCGTATCCCGAGACACATGCCCGCCGGATTTGAAACGCTCGCCCAGGCCGGCCCGGCGCCGGGCCGACACCATCCGCCGCACATCTTTGGCATTGTGCTCCTTGGTGTTGATATGAAAATCGGGCGCCGGCAGGCCGCTGGTCGCGCCAAAACGGCTGGTGTCCTGAAACTCGACGGCCTTGGTCCACAGGCCCTCAACCCGCAGCACCATGGGCAGCTCACCCACCAGCGGCACGTTGGCGAACGACGTGGCGTAGTCGGCCGTGATCCCGAAATGGTGCAGGCGGGTGTGGCGGGGTTGCAGAATCAGGTGGATATCCCCGTTCTGGTCAATCGCCCGGTCGACAATGAAATTCTGGGCCGACTTGTTCCACGCATAGTAGTACACCAGCCCCCAGGTCAGGGGTTCCATGGACACGTCCAGACGGACGCCGAACTCGTGGTCGCCCCAGTTGCCGGACGACGGGCGGCGGCGCTTGAGAATATAATTGCCGAAGAAATCCTTGCGGCCCATCAGCAGGTCTTCGTCGCTGGTCAACAGGCTCTCGGCGTTCGGCGGCAGGAAGGGCAGCGCCCAGGGGGAGCCGTAGGGCGCGCTGCGGTCGTGCTCGAAATGCGGAATCCACAAAAAGTTGAGCGAGTTGGCGCCAAAGAAATACGTCGTATTCAGCATGAAGACCGGCAGCCGCCGGAACTCATACTCGTTGGCCTCGACCTGGGCACCCTCGCGGTTGTCGATGGCGTTGATCGTATCAATATACCGCCCGTCCATTTTTCCCCAGGCAATCTGCTGCTTGCCGATCACCAGATCCAGGTTATGGGTACGGTAGCTGACGTACAGCTCGCGCACGACCCGGTCGAGATTATGGTAGCCGCGCAGCGTCTCGCTGACCCGGTCGCCGTACAGGCCCGACGAGTCCTGCCAGTTGTACACCCCGTCGTACAGAAAATGGCTGATATTGGTGATCTCGATATTGGGCGAGAGCTGATAGTGGCTCTCCAGTTCCAGCAGGTTCTGGAGCTGGAGAAAACGGAAGTCCCGACGGCGGTTGTGGATCGTCTGGCTGCTGGTCAGCAGGACATCCGACC
>JAAXHF010000187.1:3581-29746 GCA_012271025.1 Deltaproteobacteria bacterium
CGAAGGTCAGGGCCGGCACGCGACGTTCAATCGGCTGGCGCACATAGCGGCCGGCCGGGTCAAAGGTTGCCAGAAAGCGGTCAAAGCGTGACCAGTTATTGCTCACCCAACCGACCGGCTTGCTCAGCGGCCCGTCCCACAGCGCATAGCTGGGCGAGGTCCACAGCAGAAGGACAAGACATCCTAGCAGGCAGGCTGGTCTGAAACGGTACGGTTGTCCCATTCGTGTGACTATCCTTTCTGTGCGAACAGCCCGCCTTATGCTCCGGCGGTCTGCTGGACGAGAATGCCATCGGCCGCCAGCTCAGCGATCCGGTCCGCCCCATAGCCCAGGTAGCGTTCCAGCACGGCGGCATTGTGCTGGCCCAGATCGGGCGCGGGCACGACCTGGGGCAGCGGATGCCCGGAGAAGCGGAACGGAAAGCCGGGGATCATGAAGTCGCCCAGCAACGGGTCAGACACCGAGCGCACGGCCTGGCGCTCGACCAGGTGCGGATGCTCGACCACCTCGGGCACGGTCAGCACCGGGGCGGCCGGCACCCGTTCGCGGTCCAGGGCGTCCAGCGCCGCCTGGCGGTCGGGCAGGGACAGCAGCCAGCGCTCAATCTCGGGCATCAGGATATCGCGATTTTTGCGCCGCACACGGACATTACGAAAGCGCGGGTCGTCCGATAAATCGGGGCGTTGCATAGCCCTGGTCAGCCCCTGCCACTGGTGGTCCAGGGCGGCGATAATCATGATATAGCCCTGGCTGGCCTTGAACACGCCGCACGGCGTCAGCCCGGTGTGGTGCGAGCCACCCCGGGTCGGAATAAACCTGCCCTGGGTCGCCGTATAGGTTGCCAGGCTGAAATCGTGGGTATGGATGTAGGAGTCAAGGAGCGACACATCGATGTACTGGCCCTCACCGCTGCGTTCGCGGTGCAGCAGGCAGCACGCAATCGCGGCCAGGGCGTGGACGCCGGTACTGACGTCACCCATCGCCACCATGGGGATAACCGGCGGCTGGTCGGGCTCGCCCATCACCTCGGTTACGCCGGCATACGCCTGGGCGATATAGTCAAAGCCCGGCACATGGGACAGCGGGCCGGTCTGGCCCAGGGCTGAAATCGAGCACATGACCAGCTTGGGGTTGAGTTCCTTCAGCACCTCGTAGCCCAGCCCCAGACGCCCGATCACCCCCGGGCTGTAATTCTCGACCACCACGTCAACCTGCGGCACCAGGGCGCGGACCAGCTCACGGCCGGCCTGGGTCTTGAGATTCACACACAGGCTGTGTTTACCCAGATTATGCTGCATGAAATAGCCGCTACGGCCCTTTTTCCAAACCGGATTCTGGCGCGCCGGGTCTCCGGCCGGGGCTTGTTCGACCTTGATGACCTCGGCTCCCATTTCGGCCATCAGTCTGGTCGTCGTCGGTCCGGCGACAATCTGGGTAAAATCCAGCACCGTGTAGCCGGCCAGCATCCCGCTCGTGTTTTGTGCGGCCATATGCGCCCCTCCTGACAAGCTGGTAAAAGAGCCTCCAGCGACTGAACAGTCATTCAGTCGCCGCAGACCGAGCGGGATTGTACTTGGGAACGCCCGAACATGCAAGCAGACGGCCCGCCGGATTGAGGGGCCTGAGCGGACGCGGGACTCAGGGGCTGGAAGCCGGCGTATGCTGGTCTATCCAGCGGGCCAGGGGCGCAAACACCTGTTGAGCCGCCGCCGTGCCGAGCAACACGTCGAGGTGACCCCAGTCCTGGAGCAGGGAGTACTCGACATCACGGCTGGCCGTTGCCCGGGCGGTATACTCGACCCGTCTGGCCCAGCCGATACCAGCCTTGTCCATATTGCTGCTGGCAAAGGCGATGACCGGAATGGTGAGGGCGCGCAGCGCGCCGGCGTAGTCGAACTGGGCGTCGGCCAGGTGACGCTGGAGCTCGAAACCGCCGTGATTCTGGACCCGCGGCCAGTAGCGATCCTGGTGCAGAAATATCCGGGCCAGGACCAGGATATCGGCATAGCCGCCCTTGGCGTTTGACAGTCCACCCTGCTGGCCGTAGGTCGGAGACACAAACAGAAAGTGTTTCAGCATCTCGGCCCGGTTCTCGAACAGGTGGACCGGCATGAAATCGGGACCGTCGGGCTCGGCCAGCGTGTCTTGCAGCATCTTGATCCAGCGCCGGTAGGGCACGTAGCGCCGTTCCAGATCGTCGGCAAACCAGGTCGGGGTCTCGGGCCGCTCGCGGTAAATCGCGCGCGCCTCGGGCGGCTCGAGGGCGTAGCCGTCCAGCAGGGCCAGGCCGAGCACGTCCTGGCGGCTGTAGCGAGCCGCCATCAGAGCCGCAAACGTTGCCCCGCGGCTATAGCCGCCAACAAAGATCTTTTGCACCCCGCTCGTCTGACGGACAAAATCCGCAGCCGCCGCCGCATCCTCAATAAAAACCTGAGCGGTCCAGCCCTGCATGAAGCCGGACTCGAAGATCTGCTCTCGGGTGATGAAATGCGTCCGATAGTCGAGGGTCCAGGTCTCGATTCCGCGCTGGGCCAGATACAGCCGCAGGTCGTAGCGCTCATCGGCTACCACGACCTCGCCGTGGTGGTGCGAACCGGGCAGAAAGAAAAACACCGACCGGGCGGCGTCCGACGGCGCAGCCACGCTCCGAATACGGTGCACGGCGATATAGTCGTGCTGACCGTGCGGAGGACGGGCACTCGTCCACACGCTCTCGCGCAGCCCCGGCTGGCCGGCAATCGCCCGCTCGCTCACACTCTGAGTCCAGCCCGAAGCGGCGACCGGCGCCGGCCCGCCCGGAGTGGGCGCGGACGCCGCCGGCCGGGCGGGCGACGCTGCGGGCGGCGGGTCGGCGTACAGCCTGGGATTCGAGAACGGCTTTTTTTGCGGCTGGCCGCAGGCGCCGGCAAGAAAGACGAAGACAACGATGAATGATGAGTGATGAATGATGAATGAAAAAATCCTGCTCATCGTGACTCCAGGAGGCCACAGCCCTCCGTTCAGCATTCAGCGTTCCTCGTTCAGCATTTCTTATGTCAGCACCTGCCCGTCACGGAGCTGCCCAATCTCGGCCTCGGACATACCCAGCAGCTCGCCCAAGACCTCATCGGTATGCTGGCCACGCAGGGGGGCGGCGGCGCGGACCTCGCACGGCGTGTCCGACATCTGCCACGGCACGCCGGCGTGGACGCGCGGGCTGAACTCGGGATGGTCCTTGCGGACCAGATAACCGCGCGCTTCGAGGTGCGGGTCGGTGGCCATATCCTTGTTGCTCATGGACGGAAAGGCCGCCACCCCGGCCTTTTGCAAGACCTCGGTCACCTCCCAGCGGTCGCGCTCCACAGTCCAGGCGCTCAGGATGTCCTCCAGCGCGTCCTCGTTGGCCTTGCGGGCGGTGGCATTCGCAAAGCGCTTATCGGTCGCCAGCTCGGGCTGGTCGATGGCCCGACACAGGGCCTGCCACTCGGCGTCCGAGCCACACACGATCGTCACCCACTTATCGGCGTCGCCCTGGCACTTGAAGCAGCCGTGGGGCGCCATCCAGGGGTCGCGGTTGCCGTCCCGCTCGGCCTGGGTCTTGTTCATGGCGTAGTCCATCAGCCCCTCGGGCATCAGGACCAAGAGCGCCTCCCACAGCGCCAGATCGACATGCACGCCTCGGCCGGTCCGCTGCCGGTAGGCCAGGGCCGCCAGGGCGGCAAACGCCCCAAAGATGCCGGCGTTCGGGTCGCCGTAGGAAATCCCGACCTCGGCCGGCTCCTTGTCCCGATAGCCGGACAGGGACGAAATGCCGGCCAGGGGCACCGAGGCCGGCCCATAGCCCATATACTTGCGCTCAGGGCCGGTCTGGCCGTAGCCGCAGATCGAAATCATGATCAGGTCGGGCTTGATCTGGCTGAGCGTGTCATAGCCAAAACCCATGCGCTCAATCGCGCCGGCCGAAAAGTTCTGGACGACGATATCCGACTGGGCGGCCAGTTTTTTGACAATCTCGGCCGCCTCGGGTCGGCCCAGATCGAGCTGGATGCTCTTCTTGCCCTGACTGTACTGGTTGAAATAGCCGGCCCGGTTGGGGCCCGGCTGGTCGTCCACAAACGGCGGAATCAGCCGTGTGACACACGGCCGTTTCTCGCTCTCAATACGGATCACCTGTGCGCCCATATGGGCCATCTGTAGCGTACAGTAGGGGCCAGCCCAGGCCCAGGTGAAGTCCAGCACGCGAATGCCGTCCAGGGGTCGTGATGATGACATGGGATACCTCGTCGGGAAAATGATGAAGGATGAATGCGGAACGCTGAACGGCAGCAGTCTTTCATTCAGCATTCAGCGTTCTGCGTTCTGCGTTCTGCGTTCAGATAATGCCCTTCTGCTTCAGGTCGGCCAACTCGGCCCCGGACAGGATGAAGGATGAATGCGGAACGCTGAACGGCAGCAGTCTTTCATTCAGCATTCAGCGTTCTGCGTTCTGCGTTCAGATAATGCCTTTCTGCTTCAGGTCGGCCAACTCGGCCCCGGACAGGCCAAGCTGGCCGCAGTAGACCGCTTCATTATGCTCGCCCAGCAGCGGGGCCGGGCGGGGCGTCTCGACCCCGCCCTCAGACACCTTGAACGGGGCGCCGGGGTAGTCCAGCGTGCCGGCGACCTGATGGCTGACCGTAGTGAAGAACTCACGCGCCTTCAGGTGCTCGGAGGCAAACAGATCGGCCATGGTATTCACCGGCGCCATGCAGATCCGGCGCTCCTGGCCGGCCTTGTACAGGTCGGCCACCTTCCAGTTGGCCGCCCACTCCTGGAGCAGCGGAAAGAGCGCGTCGTAGTTCAGGCCGCGCTGGACCCGGTCGGCGAAGATCTCCAGCGAGGCCCACTCGGGATTGCCCATCAGCTCCACCAGGCGCTGCCACTGGTCTTCTTCGACGTTGATCACAAACAGCTTGCCGTCCTGACAGTCGAGCATGCACCACGGAAAAATCGAGCGCCGGCCCAGGCGTGAAGTCTCATTCCCGGCATAGGTGTAATGCATGAAGTTCATTTCCAGAATGGCGGCAATACACTCCTGAATCGACACGTCAACGTGCTGGCCCTGGCCGCTCAGCAGCCGGTGATAATACGCACCCAGGCTGGCCACTGC
The DNA here is from genome assembly GCA_012271025.1 of Deltaproteobacteria bacterium. The sequence goes on from JAAXHF010000187.1 coordinate 8,711, forward strand.
GGCATGCACCCCACCCTGGAAATCGGCCTGGTGACCAAAGGCCTTGAGCGGCGGCAGGTCGGTATAATCCGAGGCGCCGGGGCTGATGAACGCCCAGCCCCCGGCGTTGCTGGCCGTCAGTTCAAAGGCGTGGTAGTCGCGGTAGGGTCCGGTGCAGCCAAAATACGAAATCGTGGTCATAATCAGGCCGGGATTGGTCCGCCGCAGCGTGTCGAAGTCCAGCCCCAGGCCGGCCATCTCGGGCGGCCGATAGTTGTGGATCAGCAGGTCGGCCCGGCTGCACAGACTCTGCAACAGCCCCCGTCCGTGTGGCGTACGCAGGTTCAGCGTCGCCCCCAGCTTGTTGGCGTTCAGATACAAAAACAGCCCGCTCTTTTCCGGGTGTGGGGTATCGCCGGGGAAGGGTCCGCGCCCGCGGGCGCTGTCGCCGCCGGGCTCCTCAATCTTGATCACCTCGGCTCCCAGGTCGGCCAACAGCTTGCCCAGGTAGGGAGCCGAGACCAGATTGCCACACTCAACGACTTTCAGGCCGGTCAGGAGTTGTTCTGCCATGTCGTGTCTCCACTAGATCACACCGCTAGATCACACCTCGCTCGCGTAGGCCGGCCAGCTCCTCGGCCTGCAATCCGAGCAGATCCTGATACACCTCGTGATTATGCTCGCCCAGAGCCGGACCAACAGACCGCGCCGCCCCCGGCGTGTCGCTCAGCTTGGGCACGATGCCCTGCATGCGGATTGCCCCCAGCACCCGGTCGTGCAGGCTGAGCAGCATGTCGCGGGCCTCAAAGTGGGGGTCGGCCGCAATATCGGCCATGCTGTTGACCGGCCCGGTCGGGATGATGGCGGCTTCGAGGCGCGGCAGCAGTGCGGACAGTTCGTGTTCGGCCGTCCAGCCGGCCACAATCGCGTCAATGGCGTCCCGGTTCTGGCCGCGCGCCGCAGCCCTGGCAAAACGCGGGTCGTCCAGCAGGTCTTCGCGTCCCATGACCCGACACAGGCGCTCGAACAGCTTGTCGGACTGGGCGGCAATGATGATCCATTTGCCGTCCCGGCACGGATACAGATTGGACGGGGCAAAACCGGGCAGGCTCGTCCCGGTCCGGGTCCGCACATAGCCGGTCTTGTCATACTCGGTCAGCGCCCCCTCCATGACCGCGAACACCGCCTCATACAGGGCCGTATCAATGACCTGGCCGCGCCCGCCGTTCACATCCCGGTGATACAGGGCCAGCATGATGCCCAGGGCCGAAAACATGCCGGCCAGGGAATCGCCGATGCTGACCCCGACCCGACCGGGCGGCCGGTCGGGGAAGCCGACGCTGTAGCGTAGCCCGCCAAACGCCTCCGCCACCGCAGCAAAGCCGGGCTTGTGGCGGTTCGGTCCAGTCTGACCGTAGCCCGACACCCGGGCAAAGATCAGACCCGGGTTGCGCTCCCGCAGCACCTCATAGCCCAGCCCCCAAGCCTCAAACGTGCCGGGCCGAAAGTTCTCCAGCACCACATCGGCCTGGGCTGCCAGCCGGCGCAGGATGTCCTGTCCCTCGGGCAGGCGCAGGTTGAGCGTAATACACTGCTTGTTGCGAGCGATGTTGGGCCACCACAGGCTTTTGCCGTCCAGCAGCGCCTGTCCGGTCGCGCGCATGGGGTCGCCCTGACCGGGCGGCTCGACCTTGATGACCTGGGCGCCGAAATCGGCCAGCAGGCGGGCGCAGAACGGGGCGGCCAGCAGCACCCCACACTCGATGACACGGATGCCGCTCAGCGGGCCGGCACTCGGGGACGAATCAGCATTCATAGGCATACACCGCTCAATCCTGGCTCAATCCTGGCCGGAACATAGGCGCAAAACCCGGGGGGGTCAAGGCGGCTGGGTGCCTCAGCCCGCGTCCCGCACCGCCGGCCCATACTTGCGACACAGACCGCGGAACTGGTGGTAGGTGAGGCCCAGACTCTCGGCCGCCCTGCGCTGGTTGTATTTGGCCCGGCTGAGCGCTTTTCGCAGCAGCGCGATCTCCAACTCTTGCACGGCCTGGGTAAAGGGTTTGGTCTCGACATGTTGGGCTTCCGGCTCGGCTGATGTGTCGCCCGACTGTGGTCCGGCCCCAAAGGGAGACCGAAAGGGATCAAAAAGAATAGCCTCCTCAGTCACCTGGCTGTCATCAGACCGAGACACCGCCCGTTCCACGACATTTTTGAGTTCGCGGATATTGCCCGGCCAGTCGTAGGCTTCGAGCGCGGCAAGCGCCGCCGGGCTGAACTGGGGGATGGCGTGTCGGCCGAGTTCGACGGCCATGCGGCCGGCAAAGTGCCGGGCCAGCAGCACAATGTCTGACCGGCGCTCGCGCAGGGGGGGCACAAACACGACCTCGAAGGACAGCCGGTCCAGGAGATCGGTCTTAAAGCGGCCCTGCCTGGCCAGTTCGGCCAGGTCGGCGTTGGTCGCCCCGATGATCCGCACATCGGCCTGAATCGGCTGCGAGCCGCCGACCCGTTCAAAGCTGCCGTACTCCACAACGCGCAAAAGCTTCTCCTGCACCTCGAGCGGCAGCTGTCCGATCTCGTCCAAAAACAGGGTTCCGCCGTCGGCCGCCTCGAAGCGCCCGGCTCGGCACCCAACAGCTCCGGTAAACGCGCCCGGCTCATGCCCGAAAAGTTCGGACTCAATCAGGCTCGGAGACAGGGCCGCACAGTTGAGGGCCAGCAATGCTCCCTGCCAGCGTGGCGACAGATAGTGGAGGCGTGAGACGGCCAACTCCTTTCCCGAGCCCCGTTCGCCGATCAACAGCGCCGGCCGGTTGACCCGGGCGATCCGTGACAGCCGCTCCTGAAATTCCAGAAAAACCTCCGACTGACCGATGGCCTCGGTCCGGCCAACGTGGGGCACCTCGCTGGCCGCTTGGGCGCCTCGATCATCCTGTATGGACGTGCGTCTTTCCATGGCTTTTGAAGCCATTATATAGTGATATTCGTAAAAAGATAGTGAAAAAAACTAACTTCGGATCTTCCTTGATTCTGGCAAGCAGTTGATATTCCTCGGCTTTTCAATTTTTCGCAGTTTGGCACACTCCCTGCTTCTATGTCCTCCAAGACCGTCAGCAAGTGGAGGACACATCATGGGAGTTTTCAGCCGACTCGGCGATATCATCAGCTCCAACATCAACGCCATGCTGGACCGGGCCGAAGACCCGGAAAAAATGGTCCGGCTCATGATCCAGGAGATGGAAGACACGCTGGTCGAAATCAAGGCCTCGTGCGCCGGCGCGATGGCCGCCAAAAAGCGCATCCAACGCGACCTCGAACACGTCCACACCCGGATCGCCGGCTGGGAGGACAAGGCCCAGCTGGCCGTCAGCAAGGGCCGCGAGGATCTGGCCCGCGAAGCGCTGCTGGAAAAGCGGCGCTATCGAGAACGGGCGACAGCGCTCGAAGAAGAGCTGCTCCACAGCGGCGAGCTTATTGAGCAGTATCAGTCTGATATTGCCCAGCTGGAGGATAAGCTCAGCGCGGCCCGCGAAAAGCGGCGGCTTCTGGTCCAGCGCCACATCCGGGCTCAAAAGCACAAACGCGCTCAGGCCGACATCCGACGCTTTGAGAACAGCGACGCAGTGCTCCGCTTCGAGCAGTTTGAGAGTCGTGTCGAGCGCCTCGAAGCCGAGGCCGAGCTGGTCAACAGCCATCGCAAGCCCAGCCTCGAAGAAGAGTTCGACCGTCTCGAAGGCGATGAGGAGATCGAGCGAGAGCTGGCCAGCCTCAAGGCTGCGGCGGCCAAGCAGTCGGCCGACAGCTAGAAAGGGGGAGACATGCCAGACGCATTGTCACCGGTCGGCTGGGTGCATGTGATTGCCAGCCTGATATCTCTGCTGGTGGGCGGCCTGCTGTTGTGTGGTCAGAAGGGAACGGCCATCCATAGAAAGCGGGGCAAATGGTATTGCTCTGCCATGCTGGTCACAAACCTGACCGCACTGCTGATCTATCAGTTCGGCCACTTCTTTTTTCCCCACTGGCTGGCCATCATCACCCTGGTGACCGTCGGTATCGGCTACTGGGCGATTGCCACCCAGGCCATCCGGTATTGGCTGGCGGTGCACCTGACGTGCATGATCGTCAGCTACTACATGCTGTGGGGCGCCACCGTCAACGAGGCGTTTTTACACATCCCGGCGCTCAGGCAGCTGGCCGAGCAAGCCGACAACCCGGCGCTCGGTCTGACTCACCTGGGGGTGATGCTGGTCTTTGTCGTGATCCTCATCGTTTCTGCCGTCAGCATCAGGAATGCGGGCGGGACGCCAATGCTCACGCTCAAGACAAGAGGGACGCGATGAACGCAGGCGCTCTGGCGGTTTTGCTCATCTTCGGCACCGGGTTTGTGGCGGTCACCGGAGGGCTGGCCCTGGCCGCCCTCAAGATCCTCAAAGGCAGCCCCCGCCGTGACAGCCAACTCGACAGCGAGGAAGCCAGACTCATGCAGGAACTCTACCAGGGGCTGTCACGCCTGGAAGAACGCATCGAGGCGCTGGAGACGCTGGTGCTCGACCAGGACAGACCTCACACAAAAGGAGATCGACCATGACATCCGCTGCCCAGTCTCAGACCCACCTGTACCGCTCCCGAGACGGAATGGTCTTGGGCGTGTGTAAAGGCGTCGCCGACTACTTCGACTTCAGCCTGTTCTGGGTCCGGTGTGTGACCTTCTTTGTCTTCCTGTTTTCCGGCTTGTGGGCCGTGGGCGGGCTGTATCTCCTGGCCGCCCTGTTGATGAAACCCGCGCCGGTCATTCCCCTGCAAACCAGCCAGGAGCAGGAGTTTTATCACTCCTACGCCGGCTCACGGGCCATGGCCCTGCAACGCCTGAAGCGCAGCTTTGACAAGCTCGACCGCCGCATCCAGCGCCTCGAACACCTGATCACGAGCCGCGAGCGTGACTGGGAGCGCCGTTTTCACGCTTCCTGACTCACGGCGGTCTCCCCAGCCAGCCGCGCTCTCAATGTTCGAGGCCGTCAGCGCGACCTTCTCCCCGCCGGCAGAGCCGTTCTACGACAACCGGCAGGTGCCGCTTTTCTGAGGAGAGGCTGTGGTCGTGCGGTCAGGGTGCGATCCGCAGCCCGTTGAGCAAACGTTCTATACTGTGTTTGACTTCGGCCTTGGCGGTCGGCCGGTCGGCGGCTTGGACGATGTAGAACGCCCCTTCGACTAAGGCACCAAGCCACAAACGGGCCAGCGAGCCAAGCGGCTGCGCGGCAATATAGCCCCGCTCCTGCAACAGCTCCAAGCTCTGGTGAATGAGGGTCAGCCCCGTCGGGTTGGGGACGGCGCTATTCAGGACGGCTGGGCCATCGACATAAATCACCCGCTGAATGTCAGGAGCAGTACACAGGTCAAGAAAGGTGTCGATGGCGCTCAGAATGCGCTGCCACTCATCGCTCTCAGCCTCGACCATACTCCGCATGACCGCTTGCATCATCACGCCTTCAATCTCGGTATAGACGGCGTAGAAGAGATCGGCTTTGTCTTTGAAGTGGTAATACAGCGCGCCTTGGGTCACCCGGGCGCGCTCCACAATGGCCTTGGTCGGCGTGGCGCCATATCCCCGCTCGGTAAACAGGGCGCGGGCGGCGGCCACCAGGGCGGCCCAGGTCTCCTCTGATCGTTCGGCATTCGTGCGCCTGGTGCCCATCTATACTCCTCCCCGTACAAGGAACCCCCCTGTACAGGTCCGGCTCCTAGTCGCTCTCGTCGGTCTCCTCGGCCAGCCGCCAACCCAGGTCTTGGAGCAGGAACGGGGTCAGATCGACATCGTTGGCCGCGTCGAGATCGGCGCTCAAGAAGGGTTCCATGAGCAGATCGGGTGAGGCGCTCGGATCAACGTGGGCGATTGACGAGCCCGGCTCAACCGGGTCGGGCGCATACAGCCGGACAAAGCCGTTGGGGTCGGCTCCGACCAGACGCTCGGGGTTGAGTCTGAGCGCGGCTCGCACGTCTGCTCGTGGCAGAGCGGACAGCAGCGTATCGCCGTGGTGTCGCGAGATGCTGACGGCCGGAATCCGACTCTGGCTGTGCGGCGCGTCCATGATCAGCGCCCCGCCGGGCTCGGTATTGCGAATCACAGCGGCGCTGGCTCCGGCCGCTTCGGCGTGGGCGACCTTGAGCGCAAACGGGCAGTTGCCGCGGTTGATGAACGCGATGCGGCCGCGCAGATTCTGCTCCAGCGGCTCACAGCCATCGGTCGTATCTCCGATCCGATCATTCACCAGCTCGACCCCGGCGTATTCCGCGTCAGTACCCGGAGCCGGCCCGAAATCCGCCCGGATCACCGGATACGTCCCGGCCAGACTGGCCGGAGTCTCGACGGTCAGCTCGGCCTGCCAGTCCAGAATCTCGCGGGCGGCTCGGGTTGTTGCCGGCCCGTCCCAGACAATGTGGTCGCGGCTGACCTGGGCGTCGAGCAGTTCCTCGGCGTTCATCTCATGAAAATGCTTGTCGGTAGTGGTGTTGAGGCTGAAGACCGCATAGCGGTCGGGAAGATCCAGAGGCGTCTGGCCCGAGGTTTCGTCGATCAGGCTGGTCAATCCCAGCCCGTGAGCAAACTCGTGCATGGCCACATTGAGCAGGGCGATATCGCCCGCAGCCGGGGCGGTGTCAAAACCGTAGTACCAGTCGCCGGGCAGGCAAGCGCCGTTGCCGTCCACGTCACCGTTAAAATAGACCACGATGTCGTCCTGAAAGGGCGGCTCGAGCAGCTCCGCAGCGGCTCGTCCGGGGTGCAGATCGAAACCCGCCAGCTGGTTGGCCAGCGCCGCCGGGTACCACGTATCCGCGTCAATGGCCGTCGCCGGAAAGTTGGCAAGCACGCGGATCGGGCCGGCCGCCCCAAGCACGGCCGTGGTCGGACTGCACGGCAGCGGCTGAAAGGTCGCCTGGATCACGATGTCCACGTCGCCCTCAAGCAGACCGCCCCACAGCTCGGCGGCAGACCGCAGCACGTTCAGCCGCTGCTCCCCCAGCGTCCGACCGGGGTTGCCGCCGACCGGACTGACCGGGGTGGGGTCGTTCAGGCCGACTTCGGCCGCATCGACATTATTGATCCGAATCGTCACCTCGGCCCGGACCGGCGCGATCAGGACCAGCAGGCTCAGCCAGCACGCGCCAAGGCCGACAGGCCGGAAGGCTCGCATCACTCCTCCGCCCGCAGCGGCAGCGTGTGCCCGCCCGTTTCGAGCACAGCCGCCGCCTGTTCCAGACCCGACACGCAGCTCGTCTCGGGCAGACCCTGTTCGTTGACCTGGGCGACAGAGAAATTCAAACGCTCCGTCGCAACAACAACCGAGATTGTGCCGTCAGCGAAATAGCTCGGCGCGCGGGGCGCAGAGCGAAACTGCTGGCGCAGGGCAGCGGCCAGGGACCTGCGCTGAGCCGGGGTTGGGGGCCGCAGCCGGCCCGTGTCAGGATTGGCCTCGACCTGAATGTCGGCGCGCCCGGCCGCCGCAGACACGGTAGCCGGGACAGGCGGAGTGATGGGTGTGTCTTGGCCTACCGCAGTCTCGGAGGCGTGCGGCGGCCGGGGGTCGGGCGCCTCTTCTCGCAGCACGGTCATCAGGGCCAGGGCCAGAACCAGTCCAACCAGCAGCGCCGTGCCCGGACCCTTTCTATCCACCAAAATAGCTCCTGGGATTATCCACCGTCATGGTCCGAATCGTGCCCTCGCTCACACCGGATTTGCTGAGTTGGGGCAGGATGTTCTTCATGATGTGGGAATAGCTCCAGTTGGGGCAGGCGTCCATGAATTTCTGCCAGTCGTCGCTCACCCGGCCCAGCCAGCAGCCAACGTGGTCGTGGGACAGCATGATGCGATCAAAGCCGACCGCCAGCAGGCCGATCAGTGAGGCCAGGCGCATCTTGTCCGAGGCGATCGTTTCTATGCCAAAGCGGTCAAAGCCAATCCAGGCGCCCCGCTCAAGAATGTCGAAGTAGTAGCGCATATCGCCGACCCCACAGGCATGGCCGATCAGCACGCTGTTAAAATCCACGCCTTCCTCTTCAAACACGTCGAGCGTCTGGCGGCCCAGAGGCCCGAGTTCGTCATTGTGACACAGGATCGGGGCGCCGGTTGCCTTGTGAGCCCGGGCTGCGGCTCGCAGACAGGTTTCCTCACACGGGGCGATGTCGGTCGCGGTTTCGGTCATGCCCGGGATCCCGCCGGTCGCGGTCTTGATGATGCCCGGCTTGATCCCGGTTCTGTTCATCCCCTCGGTCAGCTCACGCTCGTAGACCTCGGCGATGGCGTCGGCGTCCAGGCTGCGGAAGTGGGGCGGAATACCCAGCGCCTCGTTGTACAGGCCGGTCGCCATGATGATTTGGACACCCGACTTCTCGGCCGCCTCAAGGGTGAACTCGGGGTCCCGACCCAGCTCCATGGGGCAGGGATCGACAACCGAGGTCACCCCTAGGTCCTTGATCTCCTTGAGTTTATCGACAATCTGGGCCATCTCGCCCGGCCGGTCAAAGCCGGCATTGTCAAACTCCCAGCCGGGGAAGCCGGCCGTCAGGTGTTCGTGGATCAGGGTGAAACCCAGCTCCTCGGGCGTACACGTCCCGGTTACGGTGTGAATCGTCGGCATATACGACTCCTTTCCTAGAGATACTGCAACAGATACAGATTGTTCCCGTCAGGGTCTTTGAAGGCCGCAATCCGGGCGCCCCAGTCCTGATCTTCGGGTTCGCCCAGGAAGCTGACGCCCCGCGCCCGGCACTCGGCGTAGGACTGGTTCACGTCGTCAACCAGGAAGCTGATGTGATCCAGGCCGGGCGGATTATTGGCCAGGCTGGCCTCGCGCCCGACGGCTTGGGGACGATGCCTGGTCTGAAACAGAAACAGCACGGCGGTCTCCGAACTCATGGTACAGCCCTTCACATCCGCCTCGTAGTCATCGCCCTTGCGAAACCCCAGCTTTTCATAAAAGGCGACCGAACGAGCCAGATCGGTCACCGCCACGCCAACATTATCGATGCCTTTGAGCATAGGCTTCCCTCCTTCGCCGTTGATAGCACGACATGCCCTAGCCGCTCAGCTCTTTCCACACTGCACCGATAATCCGCACGGCGTCGTGGATGTGCTGCCGGGTCAGCCCGTAGTGGGTCACCGCCCGCAAACGCCCCCGGCCCAGGTCACCGATCCTGACCCCGGCCTCGGCCAGCCGGGCGACCAGCCCGGTCTCGTCAATCCGTTCGTCGGCAATCCGAAAGATCACCAGATTGGTCTGGACGGTTTCCAGGTCCAGCCGCAGGCCGGGCAGCTCGGCCAGGCCGTGGGCCAGAATCCGGGCGTTGGCGTGATCCTCTTCGAGGCGGTCAACCATGTCGGTCAGGGCCACAATGCCGGCTGCGGCAATAATCCCAGCCTGCCGCATCCCACCCCCCAGCATTTTGCGGTAGCGCCGGGCCTGGGCAATGAATGCGGCCCGGCCGCACACCAGCGACCCGACCGGGGCGGCCAAGCCCTTGGACAGACAGAACTGGACCGAGTCAACCTGACGGGTCAGTTCCGCGACCGCACAGCCCCGAGCAACCGCAGCGTTAAAAATCCGCGAGCCATCCAGATGCACCGGCAGCTCGAAGCGGTCGGCCAGCGTGCGGACGGACTCCAGGTACGACGCCGACAAGACCGTGCCGCCACAGCGGTTATGGGTATTTTCCAGACACACCACCCCGGCCGGCGCGGCGTGAATATCGCTCGCGGCCGGTCGCACAGCCCGCTCCAGATCGGCCACGGCCAACTCGCCGAACCGCCCGGTCGGCACCGGGTGAAACACGCAGCCGCCCAGCGCCGACACCCCACCCGCCTCATAGTGGTAGATATGCGCCTCATCACCGACGATCACCTCGGCGCCTCGCCGGCAGTGGCTCAGCATGGAGACGAGGTTGCCCATCGTCCCGCTGGCCACCAGCAGTGCGGCTTCCTTGCCCAGCAGCTCGGCAGCCAGGGCTTCGAGCCGGTTGACGCTGGGGTCTTCGGCCATGACATCGTCGCCCAACTCGGCCTGGGCGATGGTTTGGCGCATGGCCGGGCTGGGCAGGGTCACGGTGTCGCTGCGCAGATCGATCATACGCCTACCTCCGCCCCCGCAGCTTCTCGATCTGGCGCCGCTCGCGCTTGGTCGGCCGGCGTACGCCGTGGGGCCGGAACTGGGGCGGTACGAAAACGCTACGCTCCTCGCGCGGCGGGGGCGGCGGCGAGTGATCTTCGTACAGCTGGCGTGCCTCAGACGCCGGACCGCGTCGCTCGGCCAGGGCAACGACCGTGAACTCCTTGCGACCGGCCGGATGGGTGACGCTGACTGCATCGCCGACCCGGACCAGCTTGTGGGGCTTGGCGGTATGGCTGTTGACCTTGACCTTGCCCCCGTCGCAGGCCTCGGCGGCCAGCGAGCGACTTTTGTACAAACGGGTGGCCCACAGCCAGCGGTCGATACGGACGGCGGGCGCGGCCTGGACGGCTGCGGCAGTACGGGCGGCCATCGGCTCAGCTCCCGAAGGCGTCAAGCACGGCCCGGATGCCGGCGTCATAGTCGCCATCAATCGCGGTCGGATACAGGACCACGTAGGACGCCCCGCCGCGCTCGAATTCTTCGACCTTGTCGCGGCAGGCCTGGGCCGAGCCGAGCGCCGCCACCTGGGTCGCCATGTCGTCAGATATGGCCGCAGCCGCGGCCGACGGATCGTTCTGCTCCCAGGCGGCGGCGATGCCGGCCGCTTCGGTCTCGTAGCCCTGACGAACAAACAGGCGGTTATAGTACGGCATGCGGCCGTAGAACGACAAGGTCTGTTTGACCGAGCGCAGGGCGACCGTCTGGTCGTCGCACACACAGCAGTGCATGATCAACGCAATCTGCACGTCGGCCGCAGACCGGCCGGCCTGCTCGGCGCCCCGGCCGATGCCGTCAACCACTTCCTGCAAACCGTGCGGGGCATAGTTGAGCGGCAGGCTGCCGTCGGCCAGCTCCCCGGTGAGGCCGATACTGCGGGGCGAGATGCCGGCCACATAAATCGGAATCTTGCCGCTGGGACGCGGCACGGGAATGCCCCGCGAGGCCATGGCGGCCAGGGCCTCGTCCTCGCCGCGAAAAATCCTGGACAGGCTGGTGATGTACTCGCGCAGCGCGGTCAGCGGTTTGTCCATGCTGATGCCGAAGGCCGCGTTCACCGGCACGTGGCTGGTGCCCAGACCGAGCAGCATGCGGCCGGGGGCCAGCTGGTCAATCGTCATCACGTGCAGGGCGGCCAGCAAGGGGTGGCGCAGGTAGAGGTTGGTGATGCCGGTGCCGACCTGAATCCTGTCCGTGTGGCTGACAAAATGCTGGGCCAGGGCCAGGGAATCGGTCATCGACTCGGTGACCAGAAAGTTTCGCAGACCGATCGCTTCGGCCTGTTTGGCGTAGTCGGTCAGGGTGTCGATATTGCCGGGCGCCATATTGCTCATGAGCAAGAGTCCGGGGGTTTGCATGGGGTCCTCCTTTGCTGCCGATTTCAAATCACAAGCCCGCCGGAACTGCAACACGGACCGGGCTCAGGTAAAAAATTGTTGCCGTCATCAGTCCGGCGTGCTAGCGTCAACCCCAAATTGTGACACCAGTCGGGAGGACGCCATGGACGCAAAAGCCGCAGCCCAGGAACGCTTTGACAGCGTGCGCGACGAGATGCTTGCCCTCAGCCATCGGATTCATGCCAACCCGGAGCTGGGCTATGAAGAAGAAAAAGCCGCAGCCTGGCTGTCCGAAACCCTGGACGCTGCCGGCTTTCAGGTTGAGACCGGCATTTGTGATATCCCGACTGCGTTTGTCGGCCGGGTCGGCAGCGGACCGCTGCATATCGGCATCTGCGCCGAGTACGACTGCCTGCCCGAGATCGGCCATGCCTGCGGGCATAACATCATTGCCGCCATGGGCGTCGGGGCGGGCATTGCCGCAGCCAAGATCGCGGATGAGGTCGGGCTCACCGTGAGTGTGATCGGTACGCCGGCCGAGGAGGGCGGCGGCGGGAAAATCCAGCTCCTGGAGCGCGGCGGCTTCAGCGGCATGCACGCGGCCATGATGGTGCATCCGGCTCCGCTCGACGTTGTCGAATTTCCGATTATTGCCGCGTCCATGTTCGACGTGTGTTACACCGGTAAAGAGGCCCACGCCTCGGCGTTTCCCGAGCGTGGCATCAACGCTGCGGACGCGCTGACCGTCGCCCAAATGGCTATCGGTCTGCTGCGCCAGCATATCCGCTCCAGCGACCGCATTCACGGCATCATTACCAAGGGGGGCGACGCGCCAAACGTCATCCCGGCCCATACCAGGGCCAGCTATATGGTGCGGGCCAAGACGATTGGCGATCTGGCCGAGATCCAGGAAAAAGTCCACCGCTGTTTTGAAGCCGGCGCCCTGGCGACCGGCGCGACCTTGGAGATCGTCGGCGGCGAGAAACCCTACGCCGAAATGCACCACGACCCGGATATGGCGGCCGCCTACCGGCGCAACGCGGAAGCGCTAGGGCGCAGCTTCCCGGATCGTGGCTCCTCCCTGGAAAGGGCGGCCGGTTCAACCGACATGGGTAATGTCTCGCTGGCCCTGCCGTCAATCCACCCGGCGATTGGGATCGACTCGCTGCCGGCCGTCAACCACCAGCCCGAGTTCACCGCCCACTGCGTCAGCCCGGCCGCAGACAAGGCGGTGATCGACGGTGCGCTGGCCATGGCCTGGACCGCAATCGATCTGGCCACGGATACACAGGTGCGTCGGCGCCTGCTGAGCAAAACGGCCTGAGCAGGGATCAGCCTAGCGAAACAGGCCGGCGCTGGGCCAAAACCGGGCAGACATGTTCTGGTAGGTCTCTTCATTCAGGAAGATATCGGCAAAGGAGTCGGCCTCCGGGGCGATGAGATACAGTAGGCACCCCGACCCGACCATGGCGGCCGAGGTGCCCAGGTTGCCGTAATCGATCACCTTGAATGCCGTGCCGAACGAGCGCTTGATCCGCGCGCCCATGAAATCCACGCTGAAGAGTTCGTCGAGGAGCAGGTGGAGGATATAGCCGAGGCACACAAAGCTGCCGATGATCCAGGCCAGAAGCGGACGACAGGCAAAGACCACATAGCTCAGGTTGGTCATCAGCAGACCAAAAAACAGCCCGGCCGCCAGCGAATGAAAGATCCCCCGATGGACGGTGAAGCGGGTAAAGACGAGCCAGGCCGGATAGCGGATAAAGGCGTAGACAAATAGCCACAGCAGCCACAGTTCAAGCGTGGAGTACTGATCGACGTGGGCGAAGACGACTAAGAAGGCGGTCACAAAACCCAGGACGGTAAACAGAATCTGGATCGGGGTAGAATGGTCCGAGTCAATATCGGGCAGAATCCCGCCCAGGGTTCCGACGACCGACAGGGTCATGGCCTCGCCCGGACTCGCCACTCCAGCCCCTAGGCACACCGTGGACAGCAGCCCGCTGCCCACAGCGGCCACCGTCACATGCGTCCGAAAATTGGCCATCCTTATTTCTTCCTCAGTCCGAGCAGCAGACCCAGGGCGGCCATGCTCATAGCCGGGACATTGCTGATGACAAACTCCCGAAAACTGTCGGCGCGCGGCTGCATCCAGGCCACAAACGCCTCGTAATACGCCTGTATGCCGGGCCAGTTCACCTCGACAAGGCTGACGTACTGCAAACCGAACAGCGCCAGCAGCAGGCCGCCGACAATCACCAGGGTGAGCTTCAGGAAGAAGGCCAGAGCATAGCCGAGGCTGAAGCCGGCCACAAAGCTGAAGCCGAGTTGCATAATAGGCCCAGACCACTCCTGCAAATCGCGGCTGAAGGGTGTAGCCGGCGTCTCGCCGGAGGCGCTGAACTCACCGGGCTCGACGACGCCAATCTCGGCCTGGTCCAAAGGCTCATCCGGGATTTCGGCCAAGCCGTCTATCTCGTCTCCCCAGAACCCGGCCTGACTCGAACGCGTTTGTGGCGGTTCGGCCAAGCCGTCTATCTCGGCCATGTCCTGGTCCGAACGCTCCGGCAGGGGCTCGGCCAGTCCGTGCCCACCAAGCGCTCCCAGCCCAAGAACAAGCGCAAGGACACAGAACGCTTTGCGCCAGCAAGAGGGACTGGCCCCTGTCAGATGGTGTGGTGATTGATGTAACGGACGACTGTGTGCACGCCTGTCGCTCATCCTCAACATCCCCCCTCCTCCGGCTGTCCGCTGGTCCCTTCACAATACCGAGCTTTGTGAACAATGGCCAGTAGGCAGGCGTAGACAACGTCGCTCAGCCCGTCGCTTCGCGCAAGGTGTCGGCAAAGCGGCGCATCTCGGCAAACAGCTGGGGAGCCTGGTCGGTGGTGGTCAGCATGGAGAGTTCGTGCAGACCGAGGGCTGCATACGCCCGGGCAGCCGCCACTGACACGTCCGGCATGCTCAGGGTGGTGATCTCCAGCCGACTAAAATCCCGCCCGGCCGCTTCCATCATGCCCCGCAGCTTGTGCATTTTTTGTTCAAGCTCGGCCAGGGGCAGGGCCACCGGCTGCCAGCCGTCACCCCAGCTGACCACACGACGCAGGGCCGGCAGCGAATTGCCGCCCACCCAGATCGGGGGATGGGGCTGCTGAACGGGATACGGACCGAAGTTCACATCCCGGTCCAGCGTCACATACTTGCCCGAGATGCGCGGATGTTCGTCCGTCCACAGGGCTTTGATGACGCGGGCATACTCATCGCTCATCACCGCCCGTTCGGCAAACGGCAGGCCCAGAAACCCAAACTCATCCTGCATCCAGCCGATGCCCACGCCGCAGATCAGGCGTCCGGCCGACAGCCGGTCTATGGTGGCAAACATCTTGGCCGTGACCGCAGGATGGCGGTAGGGCAGCAGAATGACGCTTGTGCCCAGACGCAGCCTTTGGGTCGCCGCAGCCAGGTAGGCCAGGGTCACGAAGCAGTCGGGCCAGTCGTGCTCCTGGTACACGGCCCAGGGCGGATTATCTATCTTGAGGGGAAAAGGGGTCTGGATCTGACGGGCCGGAACAACGTGATCGCCGATCAGGATGGTCGAAAAGCCCAGGTCTTCGGCCAGCTGGGCCATATCCCGCAAGACCGCCGGGTCGGTCACCGACGAGCCGCTGTTGACATGCACACCGTAGCGCATGGGGTCCTCCTTTCTCACGCCTCCGCAGCGTATTCGGCAAAGTATGCGGCCAGACCGGCCTTGTCCAGGCTGAGTCGCTTGACACAGCGCCGGGTGGCTGCCATGTTCGCGCCAACGCTGACCCAGACAGCTCGACACACAAAGGAGTTGCCATGTCCCTGCCCGCCAGCAGCAGCTTCCCCCTCGCCCCCGATATGTCCATATGTCGCCTCCTCAACGGGATGTGGCAGGTCTCCGGGGCACACGGCAGCATCGACCCCAAGGCCGCCATTGCAAACATGTTCGACTACCATGCGGCCGGCTTTCACACCTGGGATCTGGCCGACCATTACGGCCCGGCCGAGGATTTCATCGGCGAGTTTCGACGTCAGCTTATCGCCGACCAGGGCGAGGCCGCGTGGTCAGGCGTCCAAGCCTGTACCAAATGGGTGCCGCGGCCCGGCCGCATGACGCGCCAGATCGTCGAAACCAATATCGCCCGCTCGCTCCGCCGCATGGCTGTCGACAGCCTGGACCTGCTCCAGTTTCACTGGTGGGAGTATTTCGATGAGCGCTACTTGGACGCGCTCACACATCTGGCCGACCTGCGCGACGAGGGAAAAATTCGCCACTTGGCGCTGACCAATTTTGATACGGCACATCTCAAAACGATCACCGAGGCCGGTATCCGCGTGGTCTCCAACCAGGTCCAGTTCTCGTTGATCGACCGACGCCCGGAAGTCGAGATGATCCCCTTCTGCCAGGAACACAACATCAGCCTGCTGACCTATGGCACGGTGTGCGGCGGTCTGCTGTCCGAGAAATATCTCGACCATCCCGAACCGAACCGCAGGATTCTCAACACGGCCAGCTTGCAGAAATACAAGAACATGATTGACGCCTGGGGCGGCTGGGACCTGTTTCAGGAACTCCTCAGCGCGCTCAAACCCATCGCCGACAAACACGCGGCGAGCATTGCCAACGTCGCCACCCGCTATATTCTCGACCGGCCGGCCGTCGCCGGCGTCATCCTGGGCGTGCGGCTGGGGGTCTCGGACCACCGTCAGGACAACGCCCGGGTGTTTGATTTCAGTTTGGACGCGGCTGATATCGGCCAGCTTGAAGCCGTCCTGGCAAAGTCACGCGATCTGTTCCAGCTGATCGGAGACTGCGGGGATGAGTATCGGAACTGAAAGCGAGCTTGCGGTTTCGAGATCATTTCCCATACGGTGCGGGCTCTTCTAACAAACGAAGCTGTTGCTGAGTACCGCTGGCCCCTCCACCAACAGCCTGTTCTTCCGAGAAAAATCTGAGCTTTGAATCCTCCCAGTATTCCTCGTTCTTCTCGACAGACATCCACCGCCGGCCAAGCTCTTCAGCGACCATACCAGTGGTGTTAGAGCCAGCGAATGGATCGAGAACCAGATCATCGGGCTCTGTGCAGAAATTGATAAAAAACCGGGGGAGTTCGGCGGGAAATCGAGCAGGATGAATCTTTCTCCCGGCCGCCTTCAGTCCGTGTAGATATACGCTGTTGCTTTCGTTGTTGCCGCATTGAATGAGGTTGGGGGGAATTGATCCGCCTTTATGGTCTGCAAAGCTTTTTTTAATCACGTGCCCCGACGGGCGACGGGTTGCGGAAACGCCACGCTTAATGAGACGGAGCATGTCCTTGGAGTATGGTTGCAAAACGTTTTTATTACAGGCTTTAGGAGAAGCCGTCTTGCCTAGCCAATAGATATATTCAACAGAATCCTTGACCCGAATCCTGCGGACGTTGACCCATTCGGCAGGAGCGGGAATCTTCGCCGGGTTATACCAGAAGAACTCTTGACACAGTTTGAACCCCACATTGTCGCACAGATGCAGGAGGAGACGGAAATGGTACAGGGAGCGCGTTGGGCTTCCAGGAGTCCACGCTCCACCGATGTTGAGGGCAAAGCTTCCCTCTGGCTTCAAGACCCGTCTGATCTGCTCACAAAACGGACTGATCCAGTCAATATAGCTCTCTTGGTCAGCGTTCCCATATTCTTTCTTGAAATGGAGAGCATAGGGGGGCGATGTGACAACGAGGTCAACAGAATCATCCTTCAGATCCGAAAGGATATCGATTGCGTCGGCGCAGTACGCCGTACCGAGGGACGTTTTGTAATGCTTCTTCATCTCGGTTCGTCCTCAAGAAGGGTGTTAAGAGAGCTGTACCACGGAGGACCAAAATCTGAACCTGGCAACGGAACCCTGTGCATGACGGCGAGCTTATGAGGATACCTGGCGTGTTTCGCCAGGTGTCGCGAGCGAATGAACATGAAATCAGTCCACCTATGAGTCTTTTTACCCATGCAGACGGCCAGGATGGAGAAGTGGTCGGCATTGTAAAAGCGTGAGCTTGGATCGTTGTTTGAGGTGCGCGTCTTCTGGGTTTCAACTTTATAGGCAACATCAACTCCACCCTGCCTGTAAGCTTCATCGGCATCTCGAATGTTCTTGCATTCAATGAGTTGTCCAGAGCCATCTCCCGGAAGCCAGATGGTGTAATCTGGGTAGCCGTCTGAGTCATGTTCTTCAAATCGGTCAAGCGTTCCTACGTCGCACGACGCTTTGAGCTTCTTTCCGAGATGGACTTCAGCCACGGCTCCTTCCAAGGTGACTTTTGCTCGAAATCTGCGATTGATGGCGTCGAGCAATTCTGCTGCTGTCAGGTCATATTCGTGTTCGAGCGGGTGTGGCATGAAGGGCTTCTTCTGTGATCAAGCGGAACGTCCTCAACCAACGTACTTTGATACGAGTGAGCAATGTGTCTGATGTGTTTTTCTCTTCATCTTAACTGAGAGGCGAAAATAAAGCGAACATGAATCTTTGTCAAGCTTTCTCTATCCCTTCATCCCTGCATCACCCTCCTTCGGGCTCAGGTCGCAACACGTCTGGGACTCAGGAGGAAGAAAGGTATTGTATTTCAAAGGGTTACAAAAGAATTTCGGAGGCAGCGGGGAGTTCCTCTCTCCCCGCCCCGTCTCAGGCTTTCTTGCCCCTGGCGTCGCCTACACTGTCGCCAGGGGCACGGCCAGCCCAGGCACGTCTACCCGGGTGTGGAAAATCGTGCCCTTGCGGTCCGGCTCTTCGGTATTGTCGGCAGTCACAATGTACAGGTCGCGCCGGTCCTGGCCGCCAAAACACAGGCTGGTGACCGCCTTGGCCGGCACCTCAACAGCATGATCGAGCGTTCCGTCCGGCGCAAAACAGGCCGCGCAGCTCCCGCCATACACCGCCACCCACACCCGGCCGGACTCGTCAACCGCCAGGCCGTCGGGCACCTCGTCGAGGGTGGCAAAGACACGCCGGTTGGTCGCCGTTCCGTCCGGGCTGATGTCATGCACGACGACCTGTTTGACCGCACTGTCGGCGTGGTAGAGCAGCCTGCCGTCCGGAGACGCGCCAATGCCGTTCGTAATGCCGATGTCCCCGTACACCTCGGTCGCCTGCCCCTCGGCTTCGATCCGCCACAGCTCGCCCGGCACCTGGCTGGTCAGCTTGAATGGGTCGGACCGTAAGGCCCCGGCGTAGACCCGGCCTTCACTGTCGGTAAAGATATCGTTGAAGCCGGGAATATCGTCGCGCTGAAACAGGATACGGCTGGTTCCGTCCTTGACGTGACAAATGTTCTTGCCGGAGACGACCACCCCACCGTCGGCGTGCAGCGCAATCCCCCCCACGCCCCGCCGTTTTGGTACGACGGTGCCGATCTCTCCGCCCGGCGAGCGGCGGTACACCCCGCCGTTTGTGACATCGCTGAAAAACAGGTTTCCGTCCGCGTCCACCCGGGGTCCTTCGATCAGGCCATAGCCTGAGGCAATTGTTTCCAGCATGGGTTCCTCCCTTTTAGTCAGTACGAAATTGGTCAGCCTGGAACAGGGCGGCCGCGCCCTTCCCTGCCCAGCTTATAGCCTGCAACATTCCGGTTGCCAAACCCCGGCGGAGTGGACTATAAGGCAGGGAGATCAACCCGAACCGTACGCTGCGGCGTGCAAAGGAGGTAGCGCTGATGAGTGCAGAAGAGAACAAAAAACTGGTGCTGGGTTTCTTCGAAGACATGTCGGCCGGCAATGCCGAAGCGTTTCTGGGCGCCATGGCCGATAATGCGACCTGGTGGATCGCCGGGGAACCCAAGAACTTTCCGCTGGCCGGCACAAAGACCAAGGCCGAGTTTACCCAGCTGCTCCAGGGTATGGGCGACGCCATGCCCAACGGCCTGAAGATCACGGCCAAGGGCGTGACCGCCGAGGGCAATCGGGTCGCGGTCGAAGCCGAGTCCTACGGCGAACACGCCAACGGCAAGATCTACAACAACTTCTACCACTTCCTGATCGAGTGCGAGAGCGGCAAAATCACCGCCGTCCGCGAGTACCTCGATACCATGCACGCCAACGACGTGCTGGCCGGCTAAACGCCGAACGGGCTTGGAGAAGGGGCACGGGAGACCGTGCCCTTTTTTTGTCAGACCGGCCAGAACATCCTTTTGGCTTGAGCCTTGAGTTCGGGCTGAAAATCCGGGTGAGAGATCTCGATCAGCGCCTCGGCCCGCTGACGCTGGGTCTTGCCCTGCAGATTTACAATGCCGAACTCGGTCACCACATAGTCGGCGTACTGGCGGGGGGTAGTGAGCGTACTGCCCGGCTCAAGCATAGGCACAATCCGGGACAGCTGGCCCCTTTTGGCCGTCGACGGCAGAACCATGATAGAGCGCCCGCCGTCTGAGTACATCGCGCCCATCATGAACGTCATCTGCCCGCCAATACCCGAGTACATCTGGGGACCGAGCGACTCGGCGGCGGCCTGGCCCGTCAGGTCAATAGCCAGGGTGCTGTTGACCGCCACCTGATGGTTCTGGGCGGCGATATTCAGCAGCGAGTTGGTGTACAGCACGCTGTACAGCTCAAAGGCCGGGTTATTGTCCACAAACTCCAGGTCGGCCCCGCCCACGACCATGGCGGCGACAGCCTTGCCCTGATGGCTGGTTTTGTATTTACCGGTGGCTACGCCGCGTTTTACCAGCTCGACGTGACTGGCGGTCATGATCTCGCTGTGGATGCCGAGATCGTTGCGGTCCATCAGAAACAGGCCGATCGCCTCGGAAATCGCCCCAATGCCCATCTGGACCGTATCGCCGTCACGAATCAGACCGGAGGCAAACTCACCGATCACTTCGAGCGTGCCCCGCTCTTCGTCCGGCGGCGGAGCCGTACTGACCGGAAAGGGCGCCGTTTCCTCGACCAGATAGTCGATCTCCGAGACGTGGATCCAGTTGTCGCCGTGGGTCCGGATAAAGGTCGGATCGACCTCGGCGACAAAGCATTTGGCCGCCCTGGCCGCGTCTTTGTTGTACCACAGGGCGTTGCCAAAGCTGCAATAGCCCCGCTCGTCGGGCGGCGAGACCACACCGTAGAAGATATCGGCCTGCCAGGTGTTGGTGCGCCCGTCCTCAACCTGCTTGGCGTACTGCGGATAGTCCAGGGGCAGAAAGTCCACATAGTGCTGCTGCATGCCCTGGCGGCAGCCCGCGCCCACATAATCGACGATCAGGTGAAAGGACTGCTCGTAGCCCGGTTCGTTCCAGATCGGGTGGTTGTACAGCGGATAGCACTGGATGAGGGTCACATCCTCGAGCTGGCCGTTGCGCTTGGCCAGGGCGTCCAGAATGGGAATCGGCGGTCTGCCGATGTGGAGACGAACGAGCTGGCCGGATGTGGTCAGCTGGGCCGCAGCTTGGGCAGAAATGAGTTTGTCCTTATAGGTGTGTTGCCAGGGTTCCATACGTCTTCTCCCGATATACTTGGGAGCTAGCCCACCAGACTGTGGCCGCCATCGACAAACAGGGTGGTGCCGGTCATGAAGG
>JAAXHF010000398.1 GCA_012271025.1 Deltaproteobacteria bacterium
TTCCTGGACACGCCGGGCCACGAAGCCTTCACCGCCATGCGGGCGCGTGGGGCCGAGGTCACCGATATCGTGACCCTCATTGTTGCCGCCGACGACGGCGTGATGCCGCAGACCGTCGAGGCGATTAACCATGCCAGAGCGGCGGACGTGCCGATCATTGTAGCGGTCAATAAAATCGACAAACCCGGCGCCGACCCGGACCGCGTCAAACGCGAACTGATGAATCATGGACTGCTGGCCGAGGATCTTGGTGGCGATACCATTATTGCGCCGGTATCGGCCCTGACCGGGGAGGGGATTCCTGAGCTGCTGGAGCTGATTCTGCTCCAAGCCGACATTATGGAGCTGCGTTCTCACCCCGACAAACTTGCCCGGGGCATCATCGTCGAGGCCAAACTCGACCGCGGCCGTGGCCCGGTCGCCACCGTACTCGTCCAGGAGGGCGAACTCAAAATCGGCGACCCATTTGTGTGCGGCATCCAGTCCGGGCGGGTTCGCGCCATGCTCGACAGCTGGGGCCATAAGGTCGAAAAAGCGTCGTCGTCCATGCCGGTCGAGATTCTGGGACTGACCGGGGTACCGGAAGCCGGCGACTCTTTTGTCGTGCTCAACGATGAGGCCAAAGCACGCCAGGTCACCGAGCATCGGCGTTCCAAACGACGCGAGACCGAGTTGGCCAAAAATACGACTCGTACCTCACTCGAAGACTTTCACCAGCAGGTCCAGGCCGGCGCGGTGAAAGATATCCGGGTCATCATCAAGGGAGACGTGCAAGGCTCGATCGAAGCCGTCAGCGACGCCCTCAACCGTTTGTCTACCGACGAAGTCAAGGTCTCCATCCTGCACGCTTCGCCCGGCGGCATTACCGAGTCAGACGTTCTGCTGGCAACCGCCTCCAGGGGTGTCATCATCGGTTTCAACGTCCGCGCCGAGAGCAAAGCCGCCCAGATGGCCGAACGGGAAGGCATCGAGATCCGGCTGTACAATGTCATCTACGAGCTGATTGAAGACATCCGCGCCGCCCTCGAAGGCTTGCTTGAGCCGGTCTATGAGGAAAAACTGCTGGGCCAGGCTGAGGTTCGCCAGGTCTTCTCAATCTCTCGCCTGGGCATGATCGCCGGCTGCTATATCAATGAGGGCCGCGTCCAGCGTGGCGCCCAGGCCCGACTCCGGCGCGATAGCAAAGTCATCTACGAAGGAAAAGTCGCTACCCTGAAGCGCTTCAAGGACGACGTCCGAGAGGTCGCGGCCGGAACCGAGTGCGGGGTCGGGCTCGAGAGCTGTAAAGACATTCAGCCCGGAGACGCCCTCGAGATTTACGAGCTTGAGCAGGTGCTGCGCCGCCTCGAGCCCAAACCGCGCCCCGAAGAGCAACAACGCGCCTGAGTCGGTGGTACGACGAGGTGGAGTGTGGTCGTTGGGGTCTTGCAGTTGGCCGTGTATATAAACGGCAGCCACTCGCTCAAAGAGAAGCGGGGGGTGTTGCGCCGGATCAAGAACCGGGTGCGCAACGAGTTCAACGTATCCATTGCCGAGTGTGGTGGACAGGACTTATGGCAAAAAGCCGTCCTCGGCATCTGCCAGGTCGGCACTGACCAGGCCTATATTGACGGGGGCCTGCGAGCCGTCGTGCGCTTTATAGAAAAGCTCCACCTGGCCGAGGTCGGCGAGGAAGCCGTCGAGTTCCTGCATTACTAGTATGGCTTCTCGAAGACCCGAACGTGTCAGCGGTCTCCTGTTGGAGACGGTGGCCGCCATACTGCTGCGGGAAGTCAAAGACCCGCGGGTGCAGGGCGTTATCCTGACCGCCGCCTCTGTTAGTCCAGACCTGGGTGACGCCAGGATTTTCTTCCGTACGCTCGGCTCTGCCGGGCGCCAGCCGGACCGGGCCGAGGTCGAAGCCGGCCTGAAAAGCGCCGGTCCGTACATCCGTCGCCAGATCGCCAGGCGCCTGCAGCTGCGCCGTATTCCCCAGCTTCATTTCGTGTATGACACGAGTATTGATCAGGCGAATCATATGGAGTCACTGTTGGAACAGGCCCGGACCAAGGCCGCCGCTCCAGCTCCCTCGGCATCTCAAGAGAACAAACCACCGTGTCCGAAGTAAATGGTCTGCTGCTGGTTGACAAGCCAGTCGGGATGACGTCCGCCGATGTCATCCGCCACCTGAAAAAAGTCCTCGATAAGAAGACAAAAATCGGCCATCTGGGAACGCTCGACCCGTTTGCCAGCGGGGTGTTGCCGGTATGTATCGGTACCGGCACCAAAATCGCCCAGTTTCTGATGGCCGAAAACAAGGCGTATAGCGGAACCATCCGGCTCGGCGTGCAAACCGATACCCAGGACGTGACGGGCACCATAACCCAGACGGCCCCAGTTCCCAGCTATAGCTCCGACGTCCTACGCGAGCTCGAGCGGCGCTTTTGCGGAGACATTGTCCAGACTCCGCCCATGTATTCGGCCATCAAGAAAAACGGCGTTCCGCTCTACAAGCTCGCTCGCCAGGGCCTCGTGGTTGAGCGCCAACCCCGGCCGGCGGTGGTTCATCGCCTCAGCCTTGAGGCCCGGGCCCCGGATACCCTTGGCTTCTCGGTCAACTGCTCCAAGGGCACCTATGTGCGGACCCTGGCCGCCGACCTCGGCACGGCCCTTGGCTGTGGGGCCTATCTGCTGAGCCTGAGACGGATCGCCTTTGGGCCGTTCAGGATTGAGGACAGCCTGCCCCTGCATCCGCTCCTGGAAGAGCCGGACCGGCTCAGGACCGGCCTGCTCTCCCTCTCCCGGGCCCTCGGCCACTACCGCGGGGTCGAGATTGCTCCGTCAGCGGTACACCTGCTGCGTCACGGCCAGCAAACCCCCCTGGCTGAGCTGCCGCCAGCCTCGGCTCCAGGTGAACTCATCCGGCTCGTCGCGCCGGACGGAAGCCTGGTCGCTCTGGCCCGACACCACCCCGAGCGATGGCGGCTGGCCCGCGTCTTGTAAGCTTTACAGTGTGAAAACAGCGTGTTAGAACCTGTATCAGTCATATCAAGCCAGAAAAGGAGAGCGAATGAGCGTGCAGACCGCCGCCCAAAAACTCGAGACGATCAAAGAATACCGGACCCATGAGCAGGATACCGGTTCGCCGGAAGTCCAGATTGCGCTTTTGACCAAACGGATCAGCTATCTGACCGAGCATTTCAAAACCCACGACAAAGATCACCACTCACGTCGCGGCCTGCTCCTGCTGGTTGGCCGGCGGCGGCGTTTGCTCGACTATCTCCGTGATATTGATCCGCAGCGCTACCGGACGATCGTCACCCGTCTCGGACTACGCCGCTAGGCACCCTGCGTCCCCCTTGGCTGGGACGCCGTCCCCAACCCGAAAGTGAACGCTGATGACCGCGTCGAGAAGATATCAGCGTTCACTTTTGTCACCACAAGGAGCCCCATGTATAAAAAGATAGAGATGGAATTTTATGGACGGCCGCTGTCGATTGAGACCGGTCGCTGGGCCAAACAGGCCAGCGGCGCGGCCGTGGTCTCGTACGGCGAAACCGTCGTGTTGGTCACCGCTGTCGCGTCCACGTCTGCGCGCGAAGGCATCGATTTTTTCCCCG
>JAAXHF010000647.1 GCA_012271025.1 Deltaproteobacteria bacterium
GGCGACCTCTTGTCCGACCTGCGGGTGAGTCGGGTGCGCAGTTTCTATGCGCGTGGGAGTGAACTTGATCTGGAGGCCATGAATGACCAGTTCCGGCGCATGCGCGAAGAAGCCCTGGAGTTGTTCGGGAGTCAGCAGCATCACCTGGGCCACACCTTCGCCCAATTCTCGCTGGAGATGCGCTATATTGGCCAGACGCACGAAGTGACGGTTCCGGTTATAATGCAGACGGAGCAGCTCGATGCCACGGATATGGCGACGACGATCCAGGGCTTCCACGATCTGCACGAACAGTTGTACACCTTTCAGAAGCCCGAGGACGAAGTCGAAATTCTCAATATCCACCTCGACCTCGTCGGACAAAGGGCGAAACCGCGCCTGCAAACCGCCAGCCGGGGCAGTCAGGAGGCGCGAACTGCGCTACGAGGTACCCGGCCCGTTTATTCAGCCTCGGCCCAGGATTATGTGGAGACGGATATTTACAACGGCGAGCAACTCGTGCCGGGGCATTGCGTTGTCGGCCCGGCCATCATCGAAGAAGCCCGCACCTCCATTGTCCTTTTTGCTGGCCAGCGGGCGACCCTCGACGAGCATCTCACCTATGTGATTGAGGTCGAGTGATATGGCACCCACCCTCGACCCAGGCAAAGAAGCGGGCGCGACCATAGGGGCGACCCTCGGACGGGCACGGCCGACACTCCTGCGCCGTCTGGCCTCTTTAGCCTTAATCGATCGGCGGCACGTCACCGTCGCCCTCGCCACCGCAGACGGTCGTGTGGTCGGTATAGACCCGGCGGCGCGCCTGGGCATGGTCCGGGCGGTGGCCCGGACGGTCTGTGACGCCTTTTGTGACAACGTCGCCGAGGGTGACATTATCCTCACCAACGATCCGTTTTCGGGTGGGACGCATATTCAGGACCTGGCGCTGCTGCGTCCGCTCTTTGTCGCCGAGCAGCTCGCCGGCTGGGCCATTGTCCAGACTCCCCTGCCCGACCTGGGTGGCATGGCCCTGGGCGGGTATTATCCTTTTGCTCTCGAAATCTGGGCGGAGGGTATTCGAGTTACACCGGCCAAGCTCTACCGTAAGGGCGTCCTGCAACGCGACGCGCTCACCATGCTGACCCTCAACAGCCGGCTGCCGCATCTGGTTGAAAAAGACGTGCAGAGTATGGTTGAGATTCTGGACTTGGCCAATACGGCCGTTGCCGACCTGGTCGCCCGTCAGACCCCAGCGGTCTACGCGCAAGCCCTCGACCAGATTATCGCCGGCACCGCTGTCCAGGCTCAGGCGGCCCTGTCCGAGCTGCCGCACGGGGAGTGGCAGGGGGAGAGCCAACCCATACACTGCTGTTTGGAAGAAGCGGATTTGCAGGTCACAGTCCGTCTGACCGTTTCAGGCGAAGCCGTCGGACTTGATTTCTCCGGCAGTTCGCCTGCGGCCAAAGGCTTTGTGAACACCACCGTGGCCACCGCTCAGGCTGCGGCGGCCATTCCTTTTTTCTCCCTCTGTCCCACGCTGCCTGTTAACGACGGTATATTTCAGCACCTGCACATATCGATTCCCGACGACACTTTTTTACACGCCAAGCTGCCGATGTCGGTGGGCTGGTCGCCCTACCAGCCGAGCCAGGCAGTCGTTCAGGCCGTTGCGGCCGCCCTCAGTCAGACGCACCGGCCCCTGCCGTCGGCAAAGCAGTTGACCGCACCGGTCACCTCACCGCCATTGCCTTTTACTGTCACCGGGTGTGGCCGTCCCGATTGTCCCTTCCCAATCCCCCAATCCCCAACCCCTAACCCCCACGCAGGAGAATAAGCATGATCGACCGTATTACCGCCCTGGTGA
>JAAXHF010000487.1 GCA_012271025.1 Deltaproteobacteria bacterium
CGTTCGTCGGGAGTGAGCACGATGCCCCGTGGTCCATCGCCAACCTCCAGATGGGCCAGCACGGTGCGGCTGGCCAAGTCGATGACCGACATATCGCCACTGCCCAGGTAGACGATATGCGCCCGCTGACCGTCGGCCGACAGGGCCACGTCGAACGGCAGGTTGACCGGCCGGTCCACCACGGAGAGGTCGAGTCGCTCGTGGAGCAAGTGGTGGTTGCTCGTCAGATCAATCACGGACAGGACGGGAAAGAGCGTAGTATCAAACAACAGATGCGGATTGCTGACGTTGGAGCGAATATGGGGCAGATAGGCGCGGTGGGTGGCCGGATGCAGGACGATGCGTTGGGTGCGATTGCTCTCTGGGCCGGTGGCGATGACGTGGAGCACGGTCCGCTCGGTCAGATCAACCACCGAGACGACACCCGACAGCTCATGGGTGACGTATAGCCGAGCGCCATTATCGGAAATGGCGAGTCCTTTGGGCCGGGCCTCCACGGCGATGGTGTCCACGACCTCGACGAGGTCCGTGTCCACCACGTCAATCCGGTCCGCGCCGGTGGCTGCGACATAGACGAGGCGGTCAGCGGGGTCGGCCACCACTCCATACGGGTCCGGCCCGACACGCAGTGCGGCATGCATCTCCAGCGGATGGATATCCAGTATGGTCAGGGTCGCCGAGTCCTGGCTGGTGACATACAGGTGCTGGCCGTCCAGTCCCACGGCCAGGCTTCTGGGGTCGCGGCCAACAATGATTTCGTCCAGGGTGGTCGCCGACGCGGTATCAATCGCCGCAACCGAGCCGGAGTCGGTATTGACCACCACCACCGTCGTGCCGTCCGGGGTGATGACGATGCTTCCAGAGGCATGGGCGGGCCAGGACGAGAAGAAGGTGAAGAGGGTAGACATCGCGCCGATGACACAGAGCTGGTCCAGCACGGAGAAAGGACCGCGGAGAGGCTGCTCACAGCGCACGCCTCGCGCGGAAGTGTCATAGCTGGACATGCGGCTTCCCCTCCTGCTGCGCGACGTGGCCCGGCACCAATACTCAGGCTTCCAGTTCGCTCGCCGCGGATCGCCCCGTTCGCTGCCCGCTGTATGATGCTCTTCACCAGCAGGTCGGAAGAGCCAGTCTCCACGGAAACGCCTCTATACCGCACCCCGCCGCCTTTTTCCCTGCCAAAATTGGTAGGCGAACATAGATAAAGGGGGCAGACGCCTCCTGAAGCGCGAGGGCCAGCGCGGTTAGACAAACTCGGCGATGGACAGCACCAGCCGCACCACGTCCGCTTGCCGGGCGAGGCCCAGCTTCTGGTAGATCTGCTTGAGGTGATAATAGACGGTGTTGGCCTGACGCCCTGTCAGTACCGCCATCTCCCCCACGGTCCGGCCTTCGGCCAACCAGACCGCCACCTGACTCTCCATGGGCGTCAGCCCCAGGATTGCGGCGACCACGCGCGGATCAAGGCGGGCCTGGTGGCCCGGCTCGACCAGCAGCACGAGCGCGGCCACGCGCGGGGCTGCGAAGTCCGGCTGCCGGACGCTCACCGGCGTGACATGGACGATCAAGGGGGGCGCCACGGCCTCGCGGTGGAGCAGCATCGCCCCACCGACGGCAGGGCGGGCGGCCGGCAGCGCGGCGGCGATCAGCCGCTCCAGGCGGGTGTGGTCGGTCGGCAGGGCGGCGCGTAGCAGCCCGTCCCGGTCTGACATGCCATCACCGCGCCGCAGGATGGCCCGGGCGCGGTCATTGGCCACTATGATCTGGCCGCGTCGGTCCAACTGGATAACGCCCACCCGGGTGGTGTTGAGCAGGGCGGGCGCGGTCGCGCCTTCTGCTTCGGCTTTGGCCAGCGCCTGGCGGACGCGGACAAAGTGGCGGAGGTGGGGCAGCAGCCCTCTGAGCAGCGCGACCTAGGGCGTACTCCAGCCGCCTGGGGTGACCGGGTCGGCGGTAGACCAGGTGATGCGAGAGCCGTCCAGCCCGGCCAGGCGCACGTTCACGCTATCCTGGCCGCCGCCTTGGGCCAGCAGCTCGTTGTAAGTCGGCGAGGTCTGCAACTCCTCGGTGGTGTACAGGCTGGTCACGTGCACGAGGTGGTTGTCGGGCAGCTGCCGGAGGCGCGGCACCCGTTCGTCGATGGGGTGGTAGACGGTGAGGTACTCCCGCTCCAGGGCGCCGTGGCGCTGGCCCCGGTAGTAGAATCCAGAGCTGATGACCCGGATATCGTCCTGGGGGCCTTCACCGACGAACAGGCCATTACCCTGCAGGCCGCAGGCCGCATCAATCAGGGCCGAGGTGGCCGGCCACTGGGTCTCGTCGAGTACGGCGTCATGTAAGGACGCTACGATACGCTCGAAGGCGTCTTGGTCGCTCATGAGACCACAGTATGCCCCATGGCGTCGCTCTGGACACTGCCAAAATTAGCAGGAAAACCAACAAATCAGCAGGGAGGAACGTCGCCAACGGCCAATCCTCGGGTCCGGTGGCCGCCGACTCGAGCGCATCCGGGACCGCCGCCGCACCGAGACACGGACAGGAGACTGAAAAGCGATGCCAACCCTCATGCGCGTGATAGATAGCATCCGGCCCGTCTTTGTGTTCATGAGCCGGTTCCTCAGAGCAAGCGGTCCCAAAACAGAGAAAAATCGACCGACCAGAAAGGCCGGAGCAAGGCTCCGCCATGTCGTTCACAAACAGCCCTTCCCAGATACTCCCGTCCACCTTGCGGGTGACCCAGAAGCCGTGGCGCTGGCCGTCTCCATACGGCCCTTCCTCACAGGAGGCTTGGCCTAAAAGAAATCGTAGCTCGCGGTCACTCCCCCGTAGGCGTTGATGCCGGCTGCCGGCTCAAAAAAACGTCCGCCGAGCGCATTCAGGCGAGTGAGGCCATTATACCCGTCGTCGGCTATATTGCGGATACCGACAAAGGGAGCGATGTGGCTGTTGCCCACGGTCATTTCGTAGCCCATGCGGAGATTCAGCACGGTGTAGGCGTCGTTCTGTGCCGAGTTGGCGTTATCCACAGAGAAATCAGCCACATGCTGAAGGCTCAACGCAGCGTAGAAGCCGGAAGGATGAGCGTAGAAGAGTTCGGTGAAGAGCTGGTGCGGGGGAATGCCGGGTTCATCATTCTCATCGAAGCGACCGGATGGGGTAAGAAAGCGGTCAAATTCAGCCTCAAGAAAGCTATAGGCTAGGCTCCAGCGAAGGCCCTCCAGCAGGGGGATATGCAACGCCAGTTCAAGCCCCTTGCGCTCTGACCGGCCCGCGTTGCGAAAGAAGTTCCGCCCTGATGCACTCTCGAACGCCACCAGCTCGTCATCAATGACAATCCAGAACAGGGCAAGATCATACGTGAGGCGGTGCCAGATAGTGCCGCGCGCGCCGATTTCGTAATTCAGGGCGTGCTGCGGATTCAGGTCGGCATTGAAGCCGCCCCCTTCGTCGGGCCGGGCCAGCTCGGTCGTGGTCGGAACCTGGAAGGCGGTTGAAACATTGGCGTAGAGGTGCAGGTCGTCAAGCGGGCTGTAGAGAATGCCCCCCATAGGACTGAGGTGAGCGAAGGTCCGCACGCCGGACTGGTCGCCGTCTTCGAGAAACTGGTCAGTCACAGAAAAACGTATCGTGTCGTAGCGCAGCCCCAAACTGAGTTGGAGATTGTCACGCACATAGAAGACATCGTGCAGGAACGGACCAAGGCTGCGCACGTCTTCGTCCTGGTGGAAGCGGCGTTGACCGACATCCCCTGCGGTATTGTCAAACCGGCGTCGATTATCGGCCTGGAACTCGACATCAAGGCCCAGCATAAAACGATTCCGAAAACCAAACAGCCGACCGTCATGCGCGTACTTGACCCCGCCACCGACCCCGAAGCGGTCGAATTTGACCACCCCGGAACCGAAGCGGGGCAGGATGGGCAGCTTTGCAGCGAACTGCCGGAAGACAGAGTACTGCGTCACCGTGATCTCGTGCCCCGGGAGAAACTGGTTGCGATAGACAAAGCCGAGCCGGCCATGGGTCACCCGCTCGCCCGCATCGAGTGAGACATTGCGGTCTCGGGCCTGCTGGCGGTCCGCCTCGACCTGTGCCCGTGTGATGCCGCCCGGGTCGTCGGCAAAGGGCGCGTCCATAAAGCTCATCAGGGTAGTGAGGGAGGACGTGGGACTGAGCGTGTATGTGAGCTTGCCGGTCAGTAAGACGTTTTGGGCGCGGCTGTGATCCCGAAAACCGCCCAGAGACAGATACGAGGCATTCAGCATATAATTCAGCTTGCCGGCTTGGCCGCCCGTTTTGGCCTGATATTTCTGGAGGCCGAACGCTCCTCCCATTAGGCGCGTTTCAAGAAACGGTGTGCGTGGGCCGTCCTCGGTAATGATATTGATGACGCCTCCGGACGCATTCCCGTACAGCGAAGAAGCGGGCCCGCGCAAAACCTCAATCCGCTGGGTTGCCCCAAGGTCGATATTATCGAGTTGGGTTTGCCCGTCCGGGGAGGTTTCCGGGATGCCGTCAACCAGCACCTTGACCTCACGCACCCCGAAAGCGGTCCGGGTGCCAAAGCCACGAATCGAGAGACGGAAATCTTGCGCAAAGTTCGCGCTATTCTGAGCAAAAATACCGGGGATACGGTTGAGCGGCTCCTCAAAGCCGACCGTCGGCAGCCCGAGCTGGATATCTGATTGGTCGATGACACTCACCGCTGCCGGCACCTCGGCCAGGGAGGTCGCGCTCCGGGTCGCGGTAACGACGACGGGCTCAAGCACGCTTGGGCTCGATGACTGGGCGCTGGGCGGGTCTGGAGGCCAGGGCGAGTCCTGCCCCTGGGCGCGGGCGTGGCAGCCCATGGCCGAGGGCTCTGCCAGGAATAAGAGGCCAGACAAAAGAAAAACACTGCTCCTGTAAACCACATCCCCCTCGACTTCCCGGACAGGAAAACGTCAGCCCGCCTCCGTTGCCACCTCCGCCTGCGGTTCCACCCGGACCAGCAGCACGTCCGTATCGTGAAACTGCTGGTGCCGCACGGACGTGGCATGATGCCGGAGCAGGCGGAGCGAGAATTCCTCCTCGTCCGGCGTCTCGGCCGCCTGGTCGCCAAGCAGCGTCAGCTGATCCTCGATGTTCGTCGTCTCGGCGGCCGCCAGGAATTCGAGGACGGCGGCCGCCTCATCGGCCCGCGCAATCAGCAGCAGCTGCCGGTCCGTCCGGCGCGTCCCGCGGGGCGGAGCCTGGAGCAACACCTGCAAGGCTTCCTCGCCGGCCCCCCGGAGCCGGTCTGTCAGCGGCGTCTCCCAGCCCCGGCGGGCGGCAAACTGGACGAGGAAGGCATCAATCTGGGGCTGGGCGTCCGGATGCACGGTCGTCGCGAGCCGCTGGGGCCGCGCGCTCGTCAGTCGCACAAAGGCCGTCAGCAGCATCACCAGCAGGCCGCCGACCGTCACCCCATTGCTGAACAGGACGCCCCAGGTCCCCGCCGGCACCAGGTCCGGGAAGAGCCAGCCGAAATGGACGGCCACTCCGAACCCAGAACGAGAAGCCGACGATCACGCCGGTGCGATAATCAAGCCCATCCTGGGTGAGAATCCGCAGGCCCGTCACAAACAGGACGGCCACCAGCACGATGAAATAGGCCCCGACCACAGGACTGGGAATGGCCAGCACGGCGGCGATCAGTTTGGGCAAGAGGGCGAAGAGGAAAAAGAAGCCGGCGACACTTATCCCGACCACGCGGGACGCAATGCCGGTGATTTGGGCAACGGAACTGCTGAGGGAATAGGTCGAATTGGGGACGGTGCCGGCGAGCCCGGACAGCAGATTGCCCAGGCCGTCGGCATTCAGGGAGCCCTGGACGGCCCGGAAGTCAATCGCCCGGGGGTGCCGCCAGGCGGTGCGTTGCATGGCAATGGTGTCGCCAATGGTATCCAGGGCGCCGACGAAGGTGACCATGACAAAGGCCGGCAGCAAGGCCCAGAAGTCGGCCCCAAAGCGGAGATCAAACCCCGGATAGAACAGCGTCGGCCAGCCGATCCAGGCAGCAGTGGTCACCCGCGCGGTGTCATACAGCCCGAACCACACGCCCCCGACGCCACTGCCGATGCTCAGGGCAATGACCGGTGCCCACAGGCGCCACAGGCCGACCCCGCGCACGACCAGCACGACCAGGACCAGCAATGTGATGCCGGCCGTGATCGGGGCGGCTGCCGGGGCCGTCCCGTCCGGTACGTCGTGCAGCATGCGCATGGTCAGGGGGCCAACGGTGATCGGCAGGAGCATCAGCACGGTGCCGGCGACTGTCGGGGTGAACACAGACCGGAGCAGCGAGAGGTGCGCCGACAGGGCAAATTGAAACAGCGAGGACACGACAATCAGGGGCGCCAGCAGACTCGGCCCGCCCTGTTCGAGGGCCGGCACACAGACGACGAGAAACGTCGAGGTACTGCCCATGAGGAGGATATAGCCGGCGCCAAACCGGCCGACCCGCACGACTTGGATCAGGGTCGTGAGGCTGCTGATGACCAGCGCCGCAAACACGGCCCAGGACAGATAGGCTTCCCCCTGCCCCCCGAGGCGGATCATCATGGAGGGAACGATGATGATCGCGGTGACGGCGAGCATCGCATATTGGAGGCCGAGGGCGAGGGTGAGCGGGAGCGGAGGGGATTCATCCGGTTGGTAGCGAATATCATGTATCATAGCGGTTCGTCATGGCGAGTTTACCCGCTTGGGTCAAGACAGACAGGCTGGCTCACGAAGCGGCACCCGAGCCTCCAGCTCGTCGGCGGAATCTCACCCCCTCCGGCTGAGAACGCCCACAGTGCCACGCTTGGCCCGACCGCTGTTTGTTTATACGGCGCGGGCAGCTTTTCAGCGCAGATAGGTGTCAAACCAGGTAAACACCTTCTTCCAGCCGTCAACCGCAGCCTCCGGTCGGTAGTGGGGACGGTCAACCGAAAAGAAGGCGTGTCCGGCATTCTCGTAGGTATGGAAGGCGTAGGTCTTGCCGTGGTGTTTGAGGGTGGCCTCGGTTTTTGCCACCTCCTGTGGTGAAGGCCGCCGGTCTTCCTGACCGAACAAGCCCAACAGCGGGCAGTGCATGTCGGCGGTGAAGTCGATGGGCGCCACAGGCTGCCGCTCGGTGAGTTCGTCCGGAGCGGCGGCCACGCCACCACCGTAACAATCAACCGCCGCGCTGAGGCGCGGAATCTTACACGCCGCCAGATAGGCCTGGCGTCCCCCAGAGCAGTAGCCGATGGCGCCCAGCTTGCCGTTACAGTAGGGCAGGGAACTCAGAAAACTCAGCGCGCCCTGTAT
Organism: Deltaproteobacteria bacterium; assembly: GCA_012271025.1. The sequence goes on from JAAXHF010000487.1 coordinate 7,312, forward strand.
GTCCCCGAGGGTGCGGTCGTCCGGCATACCGCCTGCCGCCCGCACGCTGGCGCTGTTCGCCTCAGGCGTGTCTTTGCCCTCGCGATAGTGCAGGTTGGGCGAGATGGCGGCGTAGCCGTGATGGGCGAATTTGCGGGCGATTTCCTTTGTCGCCTCGTCCCAGCCCGGCATGTGGTGGATGACCACGACCCCAGGATACGGGCCGGCTCCCAGGGGGCGGGCAAAATAGGCGTCAATCTCGTCCGCCTGGTGGCCACGCATATGGACGGTCTCTGCCAACAGTGCTTCATACGGCATCGCTGTTTTCTCCTTCGTGCTGCTGTCGATCTCTCCAATACGGTATGTTTCCCGGCCCACACAAGCAAGGTAGAGATAGGCTGCGGTATGGGCTATCTTTCTGGAAGTCAAAAAGGAGGCGGACCATGGCATACGACCTGTTAATCAAAAACGCGCAGATCTGCGACGGCGTCGGAACGCCGGTGTACGGCGGAGGGCTGGCGGTCAGCGATGGAAAAATCGTCGAGGTCGGTAAGGTCTCGGGCAGCGCCCGGCGTGAGATCAACGCCGACGGGCTGGTCCTGGCCCCCGGCTTTATCGACATCCATACCCACTATGACGCTCAGATCTCGTGGGACCCGCTGCTGACCAGCTCGTGCTGGCACGGTGTCACCTCAGTGTTGATGGGCAACTGCGGCGTGGGGGTGGCGCCGTGTCGGCCGGCCGAGCGGGAGATCATGGCCTGGGATTTGGTCAACGTCGAGGCCATGCCGTATGACGTGCTGATGAACGGGGTGTCGTGGGAGTGGGAGAGTTTTCCCGAGTACATGGCCGCCGTCGCCCGGCGGGGCATCGGCATCAACGCCGGATTCCTGGTCCCCCTGTCGGCGCTGCGCTTTTATGTCATGGGCGAGGCCGCGTCCGAGCGGGCGGCCAATGCGGACGAAATCCAGCGCATGACCCAGCTCTTTCGCCAGGCCATGCAGGCCGGGGCCTACGGCTTCTCGCTGAGCCTGATCCCACGCCACATCGGCTATCAGGGCAAGCCGCTGTCGAGCCGCCTGACCAGCAAGGCCGAACTGAGCGCCCTGGGCCGGGTGATGCGCGAGCTGAACAGGGGCGTGATTGAGGTTGCCCTGCTGCGCCAGGCCGGAGAGCTGGGCGACGAGGAACTCGACCTGCTGCTCCACATGGCGCACGAGAGCCAGCGGCCGGTCACCTGGCTGGCCCTGATCCACATGCCGGATTTGCCCGGCGCGTGCGAGCGCATTCACGCCCGGGTCCAGCCGTTTCTGGAGCAGGGGCTGCGTATCCCGCCCCAGGTCAATCCGCGACCGATCTCGCAGTACTACAGCCTGCGCAACCCGTTTCTGTTCTCCGAGCTGCCGTCGTGGAAGGGCGCCTTCAACCGGACGGTTGAGGAGCAGTTGACGCTGTACCGCTCGGCGGACTTCCGTAACGCCTTTCGTGACGACATTACGGCCGGCCGGGGTCTGCTGTTTCGCGGCCAGTGGGACCGGCTGCACGTCACCCGGGTGCAAACCGAGCGCAACAAGCAATTCCTGAACGCCAGCCTGGCCGAGCTTGCCACGCGGCTGGTCAAAGACCCGGTCGATGTGCTGATGGATCTGGCCGTTGAGGAACGGACCGACCTGGGGGTGACCGTGTCGATCATCAACTCCGACCCCGAGGCGGTCGGCGAGATCATGACTCTGCCCAACGTCCTGATCGGGCTGTCGGACGCCGGCGCCCATGTCGACCAGCACTGCGAGGCCGGGGTGCCGACCTATATCCTGGGCGAGTGGGTGCGCCAGCGACAGTTCCTGAGCCTGGAAGAGGGCGTGCGCCGGGTGACCTCCGAGCTGGCCGACTTCCTGGACCTCGGCACAAAGGGCCGGCTGGCCCCGGGCCTGGACGCCGACCTGGTCCTGTTCGATCCGACCACGGTCCGGACCTGTCCGGGCGAATGGGTCAACGATCTGCCCCAGGGCAAGCCGCGCCTCATCGAGCGGTCCGAGGGCGTGGCCTATACCATCGTCAACGGCGAGGTGTTGTTTGCCCATAACGACTACCAGGGCGGCCTGCCCGGCCGCGTGATACAGAGCGTGGCGTCCTAAACCGACCGCCAGCTATCTTTCTTTCTGCCTATGAGCTAGGCTACCGAGCTGCTGAAGATATACGTCAGCGCATTGTAACTACCCGAAGGAGGACACAGACTATGACAGCACGACCCGATTCGCCGATGCAGGTCGGCATGGCTGCGATCTGCCAGAACCCGGCCCAGAAGATCTCGGACTACGAGGTCTATAAGAATGAAATCCGGCTGGCCGATCTGGCCGAGCCGCTTGGCTTTGACTCGATCTGGAGCGTTGAGCACCACTTCACCGACTACACCATGGTGCCCGACGTGCTTCAGTTCCTGACCTATATGGCCGGCCGGACCAAGACGGTGAAGCTGGGCTCGATGGTCGTGGTGCTGCCCTGGCACGATCCCATGCGGGCCGCAGAAGAAATCTCGATGCTGGACGATCTGTGTGACGGACGGCTGATTCTGGGTCTCGGCCGTGGCGCCGGGCAGGTCGAGTTCGAGGGCTTCCGGGTCGATATGGGCGAGTCCCGCGAGCGCTTTGTCGAGGCTGCGGACATGGTCCTGACCGGGCTCGAACAGGGCTACTGCGAGTATGAGGGACAGTTCTATACCCAGCCCAAGAAAGACATCCGTCCCAAGCCGTTCAAATCCTTCAAGGGCCGGACGTATGCCGCTGCGGTTTCTCCCGAGTCGTCCGAGATCATGGCCCGCCTGGGCGTCGGCATCCTGATCATTCCCCAGAAGCCGTGGGAGGATGTGGCGGTTGAGCTGGAGACGTACCGGACGATCTACCGCGAGGTCAACGGGGCCGAGGCCCCGGCGCCGATCGCCGGCGGCTGGGTCTTCTGCGATAAGGACGCCGGCCGCGCCGAAGAGATGGCCCGGCGCTATATCGGCGCCTACTGGCAGTCGGCCATGAAGCACTACAACTTTGGCGGTGGTCATTTTGCCAAGACCAAGGGCTACGAGTACTACGGCAAGATGTCTGAGGCCATGGGCAGTGTTGAGGGCGTGACCGACTTCTTCCTCAACCTCCAGGTCTGGGGTACGCCGGACCAGTGTTTTGAGAGAGTCCTCGAAATCCGCTCCAAGATCGGCTGCGACGCCTTCACCGGCGTCTTCAGCTATGGCGGTATGCCGTACGAGGACAGCGAGCAGAGCATGCGGCTGTTCGCGGCCGAGGTCATGCCGCGCATGCAGCAGCTGGGCCAAAAAGCGGTCGCCTAAGACCCTTTCCGTTCCGGCGGCTCCCGCCCGTATCCCTGGGCGGGAGCCGAACCCTTCTCCCCATCATCGCCGTCTCAGACCTCTGAGGCATCGCCTTCCCGACCGCGCCACACGCCCCTGGGCAGTTACGCACGAGTACGCTATGGTCCCGGCCTGGAGGGGGAGGGGCATGCCTTTTGTCGAAACCAACGGCATCACCATGTACTACGAAGTCCACGGCCGGGGTCCGGCTGTGGTCCTGGCCCATCCCGGCGGCGGCAGTCACCTGAGCTGGTGGCAGCAGGTGCCGGTGTTTGCCGAGTCGTTTACCTGCATTACGTTCGATCACCGTGGCCACGGGCTGACGCGCGACGTGCCCGATGATCCCGGCGCCCACGCCTATCCGCAGGATTTGCTGGGCCTGCTGGATCACCTGGGAATCGAAAAGGCCGCGCTGGTCGGCCAGTCAATGGGCGGTTGGACCTCAATCGGTCTGGCCGCGCTCCAGCCCCAACGGGTCAGCGCCCTGGTGCTGGGCGACTCGACCGGCGGGATACGCGACCGCGCGGTGGACCGGCACATGGCCGACATGCGCAACGCCCGGGCGCGCCAGATTTGGGCTGGGGCCTACACCCGGCAGTTTGCCGCAGACAAGCCGGCCCACCGCTTTCTGTACCACGAGATCACGGCCATGAACCTGCCCAAGCCGTCCAATCTGGGGGCTCAGTTCGATGTGGAGTACCGGGTTGATGCCATAGTCGCACAACGCATCCCGGCCCTGTTCATCGTTGGCGAGCAGGACAGCCTGATGCCGGCCCATATCATCGAACCGGTGGCCCGGCGGCTGCCGGGCGCACGGCTGGTCCGCGTTCCGGGCGCGGCTCACTCGGTGTACTTTGAGAAGCCCGAGGCGTTTAATCGGATTGTCCTGGACTTCTTATAATGATGAATGCTGAACGATGAATGATGAACGGCAGCGGTAGGGGCCGCCCCCCGTGGCTGCCCGAATGCTGAACGGAGGACAGTGAAGACGGTGGGAGCGATGCTGAACGGGGCGTTGGCTGTGATACTGGGCATGGCGCTTGGGGTCGGACCGACGGCTGTGGCGGCCGGGCCGGCTTCCATGGTCCGTATCCCGGCCGGCGAGTTTGTCATGGGCGCCAGCCCCGAGGAACAACAGCGGGTGCTCGACTTTGGCTGGCAGGGACCGATGCAAAACCGGCTGCGCTTTGTGGTCGAACACTCCGGGCCCCGGCATCGCGTCTATCTGGACGCGTTTTATGTGGACCGGCATGAGGTGACGAACCGCGCCTACCAGAGCTTTGTGCGGGCGACCGGCCATCGACGCCCGCATTTCTGGAGCGGGCCATGGCAGCTGTCCGAGCCTGAGCAGCCCGTGGTCGGGGTCTCGTGGTATGACGCCCGAGCGTTCTGCGACTGGCAGGGCAAGCGGCTGCCGACCGAGGCCGAGTGGGAAAAGGCCGCCCGAGGCGCTGACGGGCGGCGCTATCCGTGGGGCGACGAGTGGGACGCCGGCCGCCTGCACAGCGCCGACGCAGTGGCGGCTCGGTCGCTGTCGAGCTTTGGCGTCTGGTCGGCCTGGCAGCGGACGATGACGGCCGGGATGGGGGCGGCGCGACCGGCTGTGGTCGGCTCGTATCCCGGTGGGGCCAGCCCGTATGCCGCGCTGGATATGGCCGGCAACGTCTGGGAGTGGGTGGCCGACTGGTATGCGCCGGACTATTATGCGTCTGCACCGCCACGCAATCCGACCGGGCCGCAGCACGGCGGCCCCAAGGTGTTACGCGGCGGCGGCTGGGACGTGCCACGGGTTATCGCCGTGACGTGGCTGCGGGATCATTTCATTCCGCCCGAATTCACCCGCAGCCCGGTCACCGGCTTTCGCTGCGCGGCCAGCCGACCGCCGGGAATGCGGTCGGCCACATACAGGCCAGGGGGACAATAACACACAGGAGGGACTATGGACTTTCAGTACACCCCCGAACAAGACGCGTTTCGGCTGCGGGTGCGAAGCTGGCTGGCCGAGCATCTGCCGTCCGAGCTGAAGGTCGAAGACGCCATGGATGAGCGGGTGGCGCCAAACCGCGAGATTTTTGACAAGCGCATGGCCTGGCATAAACAGCTGTACCAGGCCGGCTGGATCGGCCTGGCCTGGCCCAAGGAGTACGGCGGCCAGGGCGCCGAGCTGATGGAGCAGATTATTTACAACGAGGAGTACGCCCACGCCCGGGCGCCCATCCTGCCGGGCTATGTGGGCCTCGGGCTGGCCGGCCCGACGATTGCCCAGTGGGGCAGCGAGGAACAGAAGCAGGACTTTTTGCCGCGCATTTTGCAGGGCGAGCTGGTGTGGTGCCAGGGCTACTCCGAGCCGGGCTCGGGATCCGACCTGGCCAGTTTGCAGACCCGGGCGGTTGAGGACGGCGACGAGTTTGTTGTCAACGGCCAAAAGGTGTGGACCTCGGGCGCCCAGTATGCCGACTGGATGGTGTTGCTGGCCCGGACCGACCCCGAGGCGCCCAAACACAAGGGCATCAGCTATTTTCTGCTGGACATGAAAACCCCGGGGGTGAGCGTCCGACCGCTGGTGCTGCTGAACGGCCACAGCCACTTCAACGAGGTGTTTTTCGAGGACGTGCGGATTCCCAAGGCCAACCTGCTGGGACCCAAAAACGAGGGCTGGAAGGTGGCCATCACCACCCTGATGTTTGAGCGCAGCGCGGCCGGCGGGGGCGGCGGCGGGTCGCAGATCCGGCGGCTGGCCGAACTGGCCAAACAGGTCGAGATCGACGGCCGGCCGGCCTGGCAGCACAGCTGGGTGCGCCAGCGCCTGGCCGCCTTTGAGATTGAAAAGGAAGCCCTCAAATGCACCCGCCTGCGCAGCCTGACCCGCCAGCTCAGAGGCCAGCCGCCGGGCCCGGAAGGCTCGATCCTCAAGCTGGCCGGCTCTGAACTCGGCGTGCGCATCGCCGCCTTTGCCAGCGAGTTGCTCGGACCCTACGCCCTGCTGGAGGCCGAGACCGATGCCGTGCCCGACGCCCCGCGCTGGCTCAACCGTGTGCTGAGCGCCCGCCAGTACACGATTGCCGGCGGCACCAGCGAGATCCAGCACAATATCATTGGCGAGCGGGTGTTGGGTTTGCCAAAGGGCTAGGAAAATGATGAAGGCGGAATGCTGAATGATGAACGGCAGCGGTAGGGGCCGCCCCCTGCGGCTACCCGAATTGCGGTAGGGGCCGCCCCCCGTGGCTGCCCGAATGAAGGAGGATCAGACATGGATGTGAAGCAGGCGACGGATATTCTCTGGCAGGCGATGCAGGCGGGCGACCACGCGCCCGAGGCGCTCAGAAAAGCGCTCTCGCTGAGCGATGCCTACCAGGTCCAACTCGGTATTCTGGATCGTTTGCTGGCCAATGGCGAGGAGCTGAGCGGCTGGAAGATTGGCGGCACCTCGGACGCCGCCCGCCAGATGCTCAAGCTGAGCGAGCCGGTTCGGGGTTATCTGCTGGCCAGGAACCAGTATGCCAGCGGCCACACCTTTGACCACGCCGCCATCGGCAGGCCGGTGATCGAGTCGGAGCTGTGCATCACCATCGGCACCGACCTCAAGGGGCCGGGGGTGACCCGAGCCCAGGTGCTCGATGCGGTGGCGGCCATCAGCCCGGCTTTCGAGGTGGTCCAGATGCGCAGCGATATGGCGTCCGATCTGCCCCTGGGTGTGGCCGACGACGTTGCCCAGTGGGGGGTGGTGCTGGGAGAGGCGGTGTCTCCCTATCCGCGCGATCTGGATCTGGGCGGTATCAGCATCGAGATGCAGAAGAACGGCGAGGTGGTCCAGCAGGCGGTCGGCCGCGAGGTGATTGACGATCAGCTCGACGCCCTGGCCTGGCTGGCCAACCGGCTGGCCGAACACGGCCGGGCCCTGGAGGCCGGGCAGTGTGTCATGACCGGCTCGTGTACCAGACCGACACCGATTGCGCGGGGTGATACGTGGCAGACGACGTTCTCGTCGGTCGGCACGGTGACGGCCACGTTTGAATGATGAATTATGAATGCTGAACGATGAACGGCAGACCTGAGGCGGAATGAGGAATGGGGAACGGCGGCAGTAGGGGCCGCCCCCCGTGGCTGCCCGAATGATGAACGGCAGACCATGGAAGGGGAGGGACAGCGAGATTTACGCGTCAGGACGAAGCAGTTTGCGCTGCGCATTATTCGCTTGTCTTCCTCCTTGCCAAAGACAGATGGGGCGCAGGTTTTGGGCCGGCAGCTGCTGAGAAGCGGAACCTCTGTTGGGGCGCATTACCGAGAGGCGGTTCGTGCCCGTTCGACCGCCGAGTTTGTGAGCAAAATCGAAGGCGGTCTCCAAGAGCTGGAAGAGACCGTGTATTGGCTCGAACTCCTCGAAGAAAGCGGCATTGTTCCCCACGCGCGTTTATCCGATCTCTCCCCAGAAGCCGGGGAACTCACCGCAATCTTCGTCTCCTCAGTGAAGACGGCTAAAAAGCGCCGCTGAGCCTCGTTTTCCGTTCATCACTCATCGTTCATCATTCATCATTTCTTCTGTCAGGGGTCCAGGCCTTCGCGCAGCGGCGTATACGGAACCCGCTGTGTCCAGGGCTGGTAGGTGTGGGCGTTGTGGGGAGTGATGAGCCGCCCCAGACCGGCGATGCGCGACTCTCCCCCGAGGTCCTCGCCGTTGACCAGGGCGCGCGCAACCAGATCGCCGACCGCGGCTCCGATGTTGGTGATCTCGATGTCCCAGGTGCCGTGCGAGCGGCCGGCCACGACCGCTTCGACCGCCTTGGGGCTGCCGTTGCGCGACACCATCTTCATCTCACCCGCGCGCCCGGCTTCCTCAATCGCGTCGAGCGTTCCCAGCAGGGTTTCGTCGTTGAACGGAATGAGGCCGGCCAGGCTGGAAAAATCGACCAACAGCCGGCCTGCCGCCTGTCGGCCGCCTTCGGCAACGTCTTCCAGGTTGCGGTAGCGGGCCTCAAATGGATCGTTCATCAGCCTCAGGCCGCTGTGTCTGACGCCGTGCACGATGCCCATGACCAGCTCGATATCATCGATGACCTCAGGGCCACCGATGACGGCGACCTGCGCCGCAGCCGGCAGCAGCGAAGCCAGGTACTCGGCCATGTACACGCCGTGGTTGAAGTTCGGGTAGACGAGCGAGGCTGTGACGGGGTAGCGGGGGCGCTCAAAGGTAAAGACCGGCAGGCCGCGTTGGCGCGCCGCCTCGACTGCCCCGGCTGGCTGGAGGGGATCGAGCACGTACAGGATCAGGCCGTCCACCCCGGCCTCGATCCCGCGCTGGATAGCCCGGTTCTGGCCCTCAATCCAGTCGGCTCGGCGCACGTCGACGGTCAGCGTGCGCAGCTCGATCCCCGACTGCTGCAAACGGTCGGCCAGGCCGTGGGCCAGGGCATCAAGACCTGGATGCGCCCCATATTCCATCACGTTGACGTAGAGTACACGCATGGTCTCAGAGTCCCACCGACAGCGGCGTCCAATCGACCCGTTCCGACCACGGCCGCCAGGTGTCGATATTCGCCGGAGTAATCATCCGACCGACCGGGCTCATGGCCATATGATCTTCGAGGGCTTCACCGCCCGTCAGCTGACGGACAACCAGCCCGCCGAGCGTCGTGCCTATGCCCGATGCGTCAAGGTCCCAGGTGCCGGCGGTTTTGCCGGCCCGGACGGCCTCGACAGCCTGCGGCGAGCCGTTGCGGGAGACGATTGTCAGCTCGCCCAGCCGTCCCGTTTCTTCGAGTACCGGCAGGCAACCGAGCATGGTCTCGTCATTATACGGAATAAGGCCGCGCAGCTGCGAGCGCAGGTCGAGCAGGCGTAACAGGGGCGCGCGCGCGCCTTCGGCGACGTCTTGGACATTGCAGAACTGCCGATCCTCGGGGTCGTTGAGCAGCTGGCAGTGGCTGCGCTTGAGCGCGTAGACCAGACCCGCCACCTCCTCGGCGTCATCTACGCTGTCCGGTCCCCCGATCACCCCCACGCCGCTGTCTGCCGGCAGCAGCGTGGCCAGGTATTCGGC
>JAAXHF010000738.1 GCA_012271025.1 Deltaproteobacteria bacterium
AGGGCAAACTCCTGGGCGATCATGCCGCCCATGGAGATACCGAAGATATGCGCCTGCTCGATGTCCAGGCCGTCGAGCAGCCCGGCCGTGTCGTCGGCAAACATCGCCATCGAGTACGGCTCATCCGGCTTGTCACTCTGACCCACACCCCGGTTGTCAAAGGCAATGGTGCGAAAGGATTGGGCAAAGGCCGGGATGTTCCAGTGCCAGCCAATAGAGCTGACGGTAAAGCCCATGATCAGCAGCAGCGGCTCGCCGCTGCCGTGTTCTTCGTAATACAGCGAAACCCCGTTGGACTGGAGATGCGGCATGGTTCAGGCACTCCTTACAGATAGTGAATAAAATTCTTCATCGCCGACAGCAGGGCTTCGAGGTCGGCGTACTCCTGGAGTTCGTCGTACAGGAAATAGTACTGGCTGCGGACCTCGGCCTCGTCCTGCTCGTCCTCGTCCACCGACACCGCAGCCTCAAACTCCTTGAGCATGGCCTGGGTCTGGAGTTTGGTCTCAACCGGAATCGTGTCGTCGGTCGCAATCAACAGCCGCGTCTGATGGATCAGGCGGCCAACGATATAGGCATCGCTATGTTCGGCCATACGCACCTCAGAGGTCTACGAACCCTGGCCCAGCTTTTTCTCTTGCAGCTCCCGCTTCCAGTCCAGCACACGGGCCTTGGCGGCCTCGGCCTCAGCCTCAGGAATCAGACCCTTCTGCTGATAGAAGCGGGACAGAATGGTAAAACCCATGGCGTCATCCGGGGTCAGGGCGATCAGCCGTTTGGCCGTCTCAATCGCCTCGTCGAGCAGGTCCTTATCGGCGTAGGCGTGGGCCAGATCGTGGACGGCGTCGACGTAATCGGGATCGATATCGAGGATGGCTTTATAGGCGGTAATCGCTTCGTCCGCTTCGCCGTCGCACAGCAGGTCGTAGGCCTGATCGTACAGTTCTTCGATGGATGGCATGGCTGGTTCTCCTCAACCGAGGTGTAGCCTATTTACACCACACGGCCAAGCCCGGTACAGTTTCGGCTATGGCTGACATTGCGGCAGACGTGCTCGGTTTTATTGCCGAGCCTGAGGGCAAGGATTTCAACGCGCTGGCGCTGGCCGTTTTTGCCCACCAGTTCGAGCACAGCGCGCCCTACCAACGCTTTTGCGCGGCCCGCGATGTCAGCCCGGCAAAACTCACCCACTGGCAGGACATCCCGGCCGTACCGACCGTGGCGTTCAAGGAGCTGGACCTCAGCTGTGGTCCGCCGCAGAAAATTTTTCGGACCAGCGGTACCACCCGCGGCCAGGACAAACGGGGCCGCCATCTGGTGCCCGACCTGGCGCTGTACCACGCCTCGGCCCTGGCCCATTTCGACCGCTGCGTGCTGCCCGACGCCAGACGGCTGCGGGTGCTGGCGCTGATTCCGTCTCCCGCCACCCGACCGGATTCCTCGCTGAGCCAGATGGCCGACTGGATTATCGCCGAACGGGGCGGGCCGGGCAGTCAGTTTTTTATCGACCACACCGGCATGCGGCTGGACGCCTTTGGGGCAGCCCTGGACCAGGCCCAGACCGAGGGCAGCCCGGTGTGTATCCTGGCCATCACCGCCGGCCTGGTCGCCTTTTTCGACTGGTGTGCCGCCCATCAGACCGCGTTCGAGCTGCCCGGCGGCAGTCGCGTCATGGACACCGGCGGAGACAAAGGCCAGGGCCGGGTTCTGTCCCGCAACGGATTTTTTCAATCGTGCTGGAAGTATCTGAAAATTGCCGGCTACTACTGCGTCAACGAGTACGGCATGACCGAGATGGCCTCGCAGTTCTATGACAATGTGTTAGACAGCCGGTTTTGGCGCAGCAACGAGCCGCGCTATAAAATCGGCCCGGCCTGGACCCGCACGCTGGTCGTCGACCCGGAGACCCTGCGCGAAGTCCCACCCGGTCAACCCGGCATTCTGCGCCACTTCGACCTGGCCAACTGTGGCTCGGTCATGGCGATCCAGACCGACGATGTCGGCTATCTGACCGGGGACGGATTTGAGATACGCGGCCGGGCGCCGGGCGCTGAGGCGCGTGGGTGTGCCCTGGCCTTGGACGAGTTTCTGGCCGCCGCACAGAACTCGTGACACGACGCCGACGCGGCGCTCGCCTCTGACATGTCCGCCCTCACGCCCGACTCCCTGCGCACGATCATCGACGACCTGCTCGCCGCCCGGGAACGTACCCTTGCCCGTCGTCCGGTCCAGGACATCGTGGCCAGCATCGGCACCGTTGTGGACCGGTTTCTGGACCCGAACTCAGACGAGCGCCGACAGGCCGAGGCGGTTCTGCCGGATGAGAGCGGGCTCTCACCGGAGATGGTCCGGCATGGCCTGCCGCTTATCTTCCGGGAGTATCAGGCCGAGCGCCTGAACGGTCTGTTGCGCGCCGAACTCGGTGCCAGCGCCGTGCTTGACCGGTTTACCAACGGTCTCCGAGCCCAGGGGCCGCGTCTGACGGTCCACGTCCTGGCCGGCAACCTGCCCGGCGCGGGCCTGGACGACATCATTTTTTCACTTCTGGTGAAATCGGCAACGCTGGTCAAAACCGCCTCGGCGGGCGCCAGCCTGCCACGCCTGTTCGCCCACAGTCTGCGTCGGCACGACCCCGAGCTGGGCGCCTGTCTGGCCCTGCTCAACTGGCCGGGCGGCACGCGGGAGCTTGAGGATATCGCGTTTGCCGAGGCCGGGCTGGTCGTAGCCTCGGGTTCGGACGCGACTCTGGACGCGATTCGCCCCCACGTTCGGGGGCGCTTCATCGGCTACGGCCACAAGCTGAGCTTCAGCCTGATCACCCACGAGGCGCTCGACCAAGCCCAGGCGTCGGCCGAGCGGGTCGCCTACGACGTGGTGCTGTTCGATCAGGGCGGCTGCCTGTCTCCCCAGCTGGTGTATGTCGAAGACCACGGCGCGGTCCCACCAGCGGAGTTTGCCGCGCTGTTGGCAGACGCGCTGGCTGTCTGGCAGACCCGCCTGCCTCGGGGCCGGATCAGCTTGGCGGTCAGCAGCCAGATCCGGCGGATGCGGGACGAGGCCGAATGGCAGGCTCTGGCCGGAAAAGACGTTGTTCTTCACGCCAGCCCGCAGGGAACCGAGTGGACGGTGATCTATGAGGCCGACCCGAGCTTTGTGGCCTCACCCCTGTACCGCACGGTCCGGGTCAAACCGCTCGCCGACCTCGGGCGGCTCGACGGGCTGCTCAAACCCTGGCGGCCGTATCTCGAAGCGGTCGGAACGGTTGTGCCGGCTGACGACCGGCGTCGTCAGAGCCTGCTCGAAGCCCTGACCGGCAGCGGGCTGAGCCGCATCTGTCCGGCCGGCACAATGCAGACGCCTTCGCTCGGCTGGCGGCACGGCGGCCGGCCGCGGCTGGCCGATTTTGTGAGCTGGGCGGCGGTCGATGCGGGCTGAGGCAGACGCCCCTTTGCCCACGGCATATGTCTGACGTATGCTCTGCTCCCATGAGCAGCCTGCGCGACGATTTTCTGCGTTTTGTGTGTCAAACCTCGCCCGAACCCATGGGCATCGAGGTTGCTGCGGCCAGCGGCTGCGTGGTGCTTGACACCAGCGGCCGCGAGTATCTGGACCTGTTGTCCGGCATCGGCGTGGCCAGTATCGGCCATGCCCATCCGGCCGTGATCCGCGCCGTTCAAGACCAGGCCGCCCGCTATCTGCACACCATGGTCTATGGAGAATACATCCAGGAACCCCAGGTCCGGCTGGCGCGGCGCTTGGCTGAGATGACGCCCGACCCGCTGTCGGTCACCTATTTCACCAACAGCGGGACCGAAGCGGTGGAAGGCGCGCTCAAAACCGCCCGCAAATTCACCGGCCGGTCGCATCTGGTCAGTTTTGTGGGCAGTTTCCACGGCGATACCCTGGGTTCGGTCTCGGTCGGCGGCAATCCCACCTACCGCACTCCGTTTGAACCGCTGCTGCCAGGGGTGACGTTTTTGCCGTTCAACGACAGCGCTGCGCTCGACGCCATCGACGACAGCGTCGCTGCGGTCATTATCGAGCCGATTCAGGGCGAGGGCGGAGTACGGATTCCCGATGCCGCGTTTCTGCCGGCCCTGCGTCGGCGCTGTTCCGAGGTCGGCGCGGTACTGATCTTTGACGAGGTCATCACCGGTTTCGGGCGGACGGGAGCAGTCTTTGCCGCCGAACACTGGGGGGTCGTGCCCGATATCCTGGTGCTGGCCAAGGCGCTGGGCGGCGGCATGCCGCTCGGCGCATTCGTGAGCACACCGGACATCCTGCAAACCCTGTCGGTTGATCCGCCCCTGGCCCATGTGACGACGTTCGGCGGGCATCCGGTGTGCTGTGCGGCCGGGCTGGCGGCCCTGGATGTCATGTTTGCCGAGCGGCTTCCCCAGCACGCCGAGGAAAAGGGCGGCGAGTTCATGACCGAACTGCGCGCCCTGGTCGGTCGCGGCGGACTGACCGGAGTCCGGGGCCGGGGCCTGCTGATCGGACTGGACTTCAGCGCTCCTGCGGCAACCCAGGCTTTTGTCAGCCGGTGTTTGCGCAACGGCCTGGTGCTGGGCTGGACGCTGCACGAAGATACGGTCGTACGCCTGGCCCCGCCCCTGGTCATCTCGTCGGCCGAGATCGACCGGGCGGTGGCGATCATGGGCACAGCGCTCGGCCACGAGTCATGATCCGGTCATGAGTGAATCTTGCCCCAGGCGTTCACCTTGGTGGGAGTGATGCGCACCATGGCGTTGTGGCCAAAACGCAGCTCCATCGCCCGGTACTGCGGATAGCGCTCACGCAGCAGGGCCAGCGCCCGGTCATACTCGGCCCGCTCCTCGACCAGGGCGGTCGTGCCGCGCACCATCACATACGCCAGCCGGCTCCAGTCATCGGCATAATCGTCAATGACCAGCGCGGCCTGCGGATTCTCCAACATATTCTGGATCCGCTTGAGCGGTTTCCCGGTCTGGCGCTTGGGCTTTTGATCGACCACAAAGTAGAAGTGTCGGCCGTCATACGCATAACAGAACGGGATGACGTGGGGCTCGCCGTCCTGACCTGCGGTTGCCAGCCGGGCCACCTGGTGGGCGTCAATAAAGCGCCGCACGGGTTCTGCAATCAGCTCGGGCATGGCGCTAGACCGTCGCGGGGCTCGGGTTGAGAACTGCGGACTGCACGGACGGGGCTCGGTCATCACCGCCCCCCTGACGCCCCTCGAACGTCTCTCGGGCTTCCCGGTACAAGACCTCGGCCTGACCCGAGTAGCGGGGCGAAAAGTGAAAGACGACCAGTTTCTTGACCTGGGCCGCCCGTCCCAGCAGACCGGCCTGGTGCGCAGTCAGATGATAGCGCCGAGTCGCCTGCTCGTGGTCGGCGTGCACAAAGGGCGACTCACAGAACAACACATCCGCCCGGTGGGCCAGGCCGGCAATACGGGCGGCATTGTCCGCGCTGTAGAGCGTATCAACCACATAGGCGATTTTGTGTCCCGGAGTCTGTTTGACCAGCCGCTCGCGCAGCTCTCCGAGCACGAAGGTCCGTTCATGCCGACGCCCGTCCTGCCGCCACTCGGCCCGAATACAAAAATCGTCCGGCCGCTCAGCCCGCACTGCACGTTTCAGCTCGGACAGCCACGGCCCGGGACCGAGCCCGAGTTCGGCCAAGACTGCGGTATCCACATTCAGGTGCGTTTCTTCCTCCAGGGCAAAGGCCAGACAGTCAATCCGGTGGTCAAGATGCACGGTCCGCACGCAAAATCCAGCCTCCTCGACCAGTGTCCCGGTAAACGGCAGGGAAGCCAGCGGCTGGGGTCTGAAGCCGGTCGCAGCCTCAAAGCGCGCCCGTTGCATGGTCTGGCGACCGACCTCGGTCACCTCCAGGCCAAAACCGTATCCGTCAACCAGGTTCCAGGTATAGCCCTGCAGTTTCCCGGCCACGCACGCCAGCAGGCCCGGTGGTCCAAACAGCCGGAGAGTCCTGTGCTGGGATAAAAACGCCCGCAGCAGACGGTCAAAGCCAATGAAGTGGTCCATGTGGCAGTGGGAGACAAACACATGGCTCAGCCGCAGCATGTCGGTAATCGACAGGTCGTCATTGTGGCCCAGGTCACACACCACTGCCCGGCCCTGCCAGGGCAGGCGGATATACAGGCCGGGGTCGCCAAACGGCCCGTTCACCAGACGTGCGGAAACGGCGGAGTTCATAGCTGGCAAGCATTATCCCGGCTGGCTGAACCCTTTGTCAAAGGTAATCGTGTTCACAAAAGATATTTATCGGACAACACGATTACCTTTGCAAGCCAGCCGGTGGCGACGGACCATGCGGGCCGGGGACATTGACAGCGCGGCCTGGGAAGGCTAGCCAGGGAGAGAGTCTTGATAGGGAGAACACCGCTATGGCGACCATGATTACCGACGAGTGCATCAACTGCGGAGCCTGCGAGCCCGAATGCCCCAACACCGCCATCTACCAGGGCGGGGTCGAGTGGGATCTGAACGGGGCGAGCAGCGAGGCCATCTCAAACGACATCTTCTACATCGTCCCCCAGAAATGCACCGAGTGCGTCGGCTTTTTTGACCAGGAAGCCTGTGCCGCAGTGTGTCCGGTCGATTGCTGCGTGCCCAATCCGGACATCCCGGAAGCCGAATCCGTCCTGATCGCCCGGGCCAAAGAGCTGCACCCGGAAGAAACCTTTGGCGACGACTTTCCGTCGCGCTTCAAGGGCGGTGATGCCACCGAACCGGCGGCCGAACCCGCTCCGGCGGCCGAGCCTGCCCCGGTCGCGGCTCCGCCACCCGCTGCCCCGGCTCCCGCCCCGGCCGCAGCCGTCGAGGTTTCGACCCTGGCCATTCCCGAAGTCGACGACTGGGAGGTGCCGCTGAGTTGCTATAAGTGCGAGCAGGAATACGCGCTGGCCTTTGCCCGCTTTCGGATCGGCACCGTGCTGAACTGCCCCAACCCCTACTGCACGGTCAGCCTGACCGTCACCTCAACCATGTACAAAAATGTGGCCAACGTCCTCGACACCTTCCACGCCCGGTGGAAGGCCGAGTTTGAGGCCTTTCGGGAAAAGCGCCGCCGAGAGCTGGAAGCCTTTGAGGCTGAGAAGCAGGCCGAGTTGGAGGACTTTGGCGACACCCTCAGAAAAGCCGTGTCCGATGTCAAACCGGCCGGCAAGCCGTGGCGGCGGCTGTCGCTGCTCGGCTTTCAGCGCGTGGGCTAAGGCTGTCTGCTGAACGCTGAACGACGCACCCCTTTGGGAATAAACGCCGCCAGCTCTTCCAGGGAAGCCGGCGCGGCCGTCACTATCGTCGCCCATCGGGGCCTCTCCAGGTCAGGCGGTACGCCGCAACAACTCGGCCAGTACCTGGCTTTGCTCATGCTGGCGGGCCTCCATGATGTCGAGCTGCCGGTTGCGGTCCTCGGAGGCTTTCGTCATCATTCCTAAGCCGCGTGCAATCAAGAGACATTGCACCCCGCCCACGATGGCCGAGACGGCGATTTGCACCCACATAGCGGCGATTTGCTGTTCCATGCGCTCCTACTCCCCGAATATAGGCGCTTCCGGCCCACGAAAAAAGCCGGGGCATTCTGTTTTTGTACAACAGAATGCATATCCTACCC
>JAAXHF010000263.1 GCA_012271025.1 Deltaproteobacteria bacterium
ATACCCCGGCCCTGCTGGCAAAAGGCATAGCGGTGGTGACTCGCGGGAAAAAAGCCACGGCCAAGGATGAGAAGCTGGCGCTCGGCCTGTTTCGTGGGGTGGGCGAGGCCACCGCGGTCAAGGACGAGGCGCTGATGGACGCTGTAACCGGCCTGAGCGGCAGCGGTCCGGCCTATGTGTATCTGTTTGCCGAGGCGCTGATTGCCGGTGGCAGCCGGGTCGGTCTGACGCCCAAGCTGGCCACCCAGCTCGCCCTGCAAACCCTGACCGGGGCGGCCGCCATGCTTCAGGAATCGGGCTACAGCCCGCAACAGCTGCGCGAGATGGTGTCCTCTCCGGGCGGTACGACCCTGGCCGGGCTGGCCCGTCTGCACAAGGGCAAATTTACCGACACCGTGGTGGCCGGGATTGAGGCTGCTACCCGTCGCTCGCGGGAGCTGGGCAAAGCCTGAATCAGCCTGGACACGCGCTGGAGAGGAGAAGGCGGAACCATGTTTGTTATTGGCAACCTGCTGTCGTCGGTCGCATCCGTGCTCAATATGGTGCTGTCCCTGTATATGTGGATCATCATCATTCGGGCTGTTATATCGTGGGTCAGCCCGGACCCCTATAATCCGATTGTGCGGTTTCTGCACGCCGCCACCGATCCGGTCCTGGACAAGGCCCGACAGCTCATGCCCTTCCCCACCGTATATAGCGGGATCGATCTCACGCCCATTGTGGTGATTCTCATCATTTACTTTCTCCAGGCCTTTCTGGTCCAGACCCTGGTTGACCTGTCCCGCAGTCTGGGCTGAGGCGCGGCGTGTCTCTGCCCTGGCAGCTCAGCCCCACCGGACTCGTTGTCGAGGTGCAGGCCCAGCCTCGCGCGTCGCGGAACCGCCCGCATCGGCCACCGACTCCAGGCCCGGCTGGCCAGACTTGACAACAAAAAGCGGGATGATTAGCGTTGCTCACAGCTGCTTGATACTCGAGCGGAGGACCACACGCCATGCCGATCTATGAATACGCCTGCAAGAAATGCGGCGAATTTGAAGTCACCCAGCGCATCACTGAAGACCCCCTCAAGAAATGTCCGAGCTGCGGCCACAAGGTCACCAAGCTCATCTCGCAGTCGGCCTTTCACCTGAAGGGCAGCGGCTGGTACGCGACCGATTATGGCAAGAACGGGAAGACCAAGTCGGATTCGAGCGACACCAAAGAGACCAAGGATACCAAGACCAATAAAAAAGACAGCTCGGCTTCCTCGTCGAGCAGCTCAGACAAATCGAGCAAACCGGCCGCAGCCTCGGCCTCTTCTTAATCCCTCCCCCCCAGCCCCCGTTTACAGTCTTTGCCCCAGCGTGATAGGAAGATTTTCGATGCGGTCGCATAGCTCAGCCGGTTAGAGCGCTTGCCTCACATGCAAGAGGTCCGGTGTTCGAGTCACCGTGCGACCATGCACCAGCCCGCCGTCAGGCGGGCTTTTTGTGCATCGCGATCCACACATCCAGTGAGGATTTGATCGGCCGGTGCGTCCCTCTCACTGTGCGAGTCATACAGCCGCCGTCACGCTTTACGCGACACGCGCAAGTATGCTAGAAGTGGCGACACTGTCTCAGGCTGGAGGAGGGCCTTCGACTATGGCAGAAAAAAGCTTCGGGCGCGTGATCGAAGACCGACGGCGCGAACTCTCGCTGACCCAGGAAATGGTTGCCAAGAAAGTCGGCGTCAAGGCAAACTATATCGGCTATCTGGAACGCGGCATGCGCCACCCGAGCCAGAAAGTCGTCGAGAAGCTCTCGACCGCGCTCAATCTCAACGCCCAGGAGCTGTATCTGCTGGCCAACCCGAAGGTCCGCAGTCTGCTACGCAGAGCCAAACCGTCCATCCCGACCATGTCCATGTGGCAACGCTTCATCCGGGACGCCGCCCAGCAAAAGGAGCAGGGCCTGAGCAGAGCCGAACAGCAGGCCCTGGCCCAGTTGGTCGCTGCCGAAAAAGCCACCTCGCTGACAGGCATGATGAAGGCCGTCAGAGCCCTGCGCCGGGGCTTCGCCAAATAAACCGGCGACCGGGTTAGCCCTCCCACAGACTGGTACTGCTGTAGCGCTCACCAATATCCGGGAATAAGGTCACGATACGCCCCCGCCCCAGCTGCTGGGCGGTTTTCCAGGCGCCGTACAAATACGCCCCCGAAGACTGACCGATAAAGAACCCCAGACCGGCGACCCGGTTACACATTTCATAGGCATGCTCGATCTGGACCGGTATCCAGGCGTCGACCAACTCAGGATCGAAGATCTCCGGCATGATATAGTCCGGGCCTAAGGGTTTCAGCCCTTCCACCCCGGGAAACTCTTCGGGCGCCACACAGCCAATCTTGATGGCCGGGTTGTGAGCCTTGAGGCGGCGGGCCACCCCGGTAATCGTGCCGCCGGTGCCGACGCCGGCCACAAACCAGTCCAGGCGGCCGTCGGTCTGAGACAAAATCTCTTCGGCGGTCGTCTCGTAATGGGCTCGCCAGTTGCTGTCGTTGCTGTACTGATCGGCAAAGAAGTAGTGCTCGGGCTGCGTTTCATAGCGACGGCGCACCTCTCGCAGGGCCTCGTCATAGCCGGCAACAGCGTCGGTCAAGACCAGGTTCGCCCTATGGGCGCGGATGCGCTGCTTGCGCTCCTGGCTGGCGTTCTCCGGCACGACGAGTTCGACCTTGCGGCCCAGGATCGAGCCGATCATGGCGTACGCAATGCCAGCGTTACCGGACGAGGAATCCAGAATCACCCGCTCGGGCGGCAAACGTCCATCCACCATGGCCTGGGTCAGCATGCGCAGGACGGGCCGATCTTTGACCGAGCCGCCGGGATTCAGGAACTCACACTTGGTCAGGATCTCGACCTCGGGCAGTTCGGACCGAAACAGACTGACCGGAACGAGCGGGGTGTTACCGACCAGGGTCAGCAGCGGGTAGTCCTGGATAAGGGCTTGCAGGGCTTGGGGATAGGGCATGCGTCCTCCACGAGCAGGCCTCACTCACTAGCAGGCGGCCTCTTCGGTCTGGCGACGGCGGCTGTCTCCTCCGCCGCCTCATCAGCATGGATATCGAAGAAAGCGTCCAGGCTGGCTAACAGCTGGGCGCGGATGTGGGCGCGGCTGCCCTCTATCAGATGGAGTGGGACACGAGCATGCCTATCCGCGCCGAACTCGACCCGACCGGCCTGGAGCTGGTCGATCTGCTGGGCCGGGAAGAGGCCGATTCCGTACACCAGACAGAATGTCTTGTCCTTCCCCTTTCCACCGGAGATCGCGCGTAGCTCTGCCATGCCCATCGTCCTCTCTTCAACAGCTGTAACGGAGCATAGCGAGCGAGCCTGGGCAGTGTCAATTCCGGGACCGCCCCCTAGCGGTAGAGTTCGGCACCGCCACGCTTGAATTCCCGGGCTTTCTCCTCCATCCCGGTTTTCAGGGCGTCCCCTTCGTCGAGGCCCTTGTCGGCCGCATAGTCCCGCACCTCTTGGCTGATCTTCATCGAACAGAAGTGGGGACCGCACATCGAGCAGAAATGGGCGACCTTGGCGCCCTCTGCCGGCAGCGTTTCGTCGTGAAACTGCCGGGCGGTTTCGGGATCGAGCGACAGATTGAACTGATCTTTCCAGCGGAATTCAAACCGCGCCCGGGACAGGGCGTTGTCCCGGGCTTGCGCCCCAGGATGGCCTTTGGCCAGATCGGCCGCATGGGCGGCTATTTTATAGGCGATGACGCCCTGTTTGACATCGTCCTTATCCGGCAGACCCAGATGTTCTTTGGGTGTGACATAGCACAGCATGGCACACCCGAACCAGCCGATCATGGCCGCTCCGATGCCGGAGGTGATATGGTCGTAGCCGGGAGCGATATCGGTGGTCAGCGGTCCAAGAGTGTAAAATGGCGCCTCGTGACACACCTCGAGCTGTTTTTGCATATTGACCTGGATCAGGTGTAGGGGCACATGACCCGGCCCTTCGATCATGGTCTGGACCTCGTGCTTCCAGGCCAACCGGGTCAATTCGCCGAGCGTCTCCAACTCGCCAAACTGGGCCGCATCGTTGGCGTCGGCGATCGAGCCCGGACGCAGGCCGTCGCCCAGGCTGAAAGACACGTCGTAGGCTTTCATGATCTCACAGATCTCTGCAAAGTGGGTATACAGGAAGTTCTCCTGGTGGTGGGCCAGACACCACTTGGCCATGATCGAGCCACCCCGCGAGACAATGCCGGTCAGACGTGTGGCGGTCAGCGGCACATAATGCAGCAACACCCCGGCATGAATGGTAAAATAATCCACACCCTGCTCGGCCTGTTCGATCAGCGTGTCACGATAGATTTCCCAGCTCAGCTCTTCGGCTTTCCCGCCGACCTTTTCCAGGGCCTGATAGATCGGCACGGTCCCAACCGGAACCGGCGCATTACGCAAGATCCACTCGCGTGTTTCATGAATATTGGCGCCGGTTGACAGATCCATGATCGTATCGGCTCCCCAACGCGTGGCCCAGATCATCTTTTCGACCTCGTTCTCAATGGACGAGGTGACGGCCGAATTGCCGATATTGGCGTTGATCTTGACCAGGAAATTCCGACCGATGATCATCGGCTCCAGCTCGGGATGATTGATATTGGCCGGAATGATGGCCCGGCCTCTGGCCACCTCATCGCGCACGTATTCAGGCGTAATGATCGCCGGAATGGACGCGCCCCAGGCTTGGCCGGGATGCTGGGCGACGCCGCCGCCGTTGTGGGCGCCGGACCGGGTCAGCTCGCGGCTCTGGTTTTCGCGGAGGGCGATATACTCCATCTCGGGCGTCACAATGCCCCGGCGGGCGTAGTGCATCTGGGTGACGTTGTGGCCGGACCGGGCCCGCCAGGGACGACGGCGGTGTGGAAAACGCAGGGCGGCCAGTTGTGGATCACGCTCCCGCAGGCGACCATAGTCGGAAGACCCCTCGACCAGCTCTTGGCCCTCGGCCCGGGCGCGAATCCAGGCCGCCCGCTGTGGCGCAATGCCGCGGCGCACATCGATGCCGACCTCCGGATCGGTGTACGGCCCGGAGGTGTCGTAGACGAGCAGCCTGGCCCCTCCCTCGGCCTCAATCTCACGAAAAGGCACCCGCACCCCCTGCGCCCCTTCGACATAGACCTTGCGTGAGCCGGGCACGGGATGTGTCGTCAGCACGCTTTGCGGCGTGCGTGTGTGTGTCAGCGCATTACTCATCGAGATACCCCCTTTTCGAGCAGGACAAACCGGTCCGGCCTCCGCGCGCCCAATACAACTGAAGGGCAGACACGGTAGAGACAGCGACAGATGTGACGGAAGAAAAAACGTGGCACCGTATTCCCTTCGCTGGCATTACCCAGTGCAGGTTCCAGGGGTCGATGAGTCCAGGACTCATCCTCTCAGCCGATTCCTCAGCTCCCCCAACGGCCGTGTGGCCGGTATGTGAGTTATCCTAGGCCGTGCAGTGACGGCTGTCAACGCGCGAGCGGGACCAGACCGCCCTCACGCCTCCCCCCTCCACTTTTTCTGTTGCAGAGGCCGCAGCCTGTCCTCTCCTGTCCCCAGCTTGAGTTCACTGTCCTGCTGCAGCCAGTCAATCGTCTGATCGACCTGATCGCGCTCCCGCTCAAGAAAGCGGTTCACCGCTGCGGCAAAGCGCGGTTCGGCCATGAAGTGCATGCTGATCGTCGGTTGGGGATCAAAGCCGCGCAGGCGCTTGAAGTCACCGCCCGCGCCGGGCTCGAAGCGCACGATGCCGCTGCGGATACAGTGGGTAATCGCCGCGTAGTAACAGACGTTGAAGTGCAGATGGCGCAACTCGCGAAAACAGCCCCAATAGCGGCCGTACAACACACCGCTCTTCTGGACGTTGATTGTGCCGGCGATGACCTCGCCCTGGTAGCGGGCCACCACGAAGCACAGATTCTGGCGAAACCGCTCGGCCAGCAAATCGAAAAACTCCGAGCGCAGGTATTGGCGGCCCCAGTACAGCTTATCGATATGCGCTTTATACAGCCGGTACATATAGGGGAACAGCTCGTCCGTGATCTCCTCACCGGTGTGAGCCTCAATCGTCACCCCAAGTTGGTCCATTTCACGCATTTCGCGCTTGATCTGATTCCGGCGCTTATTGCGGAAATGGGCCAGATAGTCGTCGAAAGTTTCATACGCATAGTTCAGCCACTGGTACTGCAAGCCCATCCGCTTGAGGTAGCCGATCTCGGCCAGGGCCTCGGCCTCATCCGGCAGACAAAAATTGACGTGGACCGAAGAGAATTCGTTTTGCTGACAGATCTCCTGCAGGGTCTTGCCCAGCAGCTGGATGAGGGCCCGCCGGTCGCTGTGCGCAGCGGTCAGAAAACGGATGCCCGTGGCCGGAGTAAACGGCGCCGCGACCAGCATCTTGGGATAGTACTCAATGCCCGCCCGGTGGGCGGCGTCAGCCCAGCCGTGGTCAAAGACAAACTCGCCCATGCTGTGCCCCTTGAGATACAGGGGGCAGGCGGCAACCAGCCGCCCGTCCTCGTAGACGGCCAGATGCTGGGGCTGCCAGCCGGTCTTGGGCACCACACAGCGCGACTCTTCCATGCTCGACAACCAGCCCCATTCGAGAAAGGGCGACTCATCGCCGACGAGATCGTCCCACTCGGCCGGGTCGACCTCCTGGAGACTGTCCATCACTTTGACTTGCAGCATAGCGGCGGGCATAGTGTACACAACCCTTCAGCGCGGTCATTCGTTACGTACTATGCAGATTGGAACCGTCATTGTCTACCGTGAGCGCGGCCGCCTGGCCCTGGGCGCGATTACCACGCCCCCGTCAAAGACCAGCAAGGGCAAGACCCAGGTCGAAATTGTAGGTGAGGATGGCAAAAAGTCCGTCCTCATCCCGGACCGCATCGTCCTGGACTGTGCCCAGACGGTGTCGCTCGGCCAGCCGCCGGCAGAACTCAAAAAACGCTTTCGGGAACTGCGCCAACAGGTCGTGCGCTCCGCCCAAAGCCTCGACCTCAGAGAGTTGTGGGATCTGCTCCAGGACGAGGACCCGGCCACGTTTTCGTGGCAGGAACTGGCCGCCTTCGTGGTGTCCGGCGACGACCGGCTGGCCATGGCCGGCGTGTTGGACGCGCTGTGGAATGAGGGCGTGTATTTCAAAGAAAAGCAGCTCGGCGAGTTTGTCCTGCGCGATGCCAAGAGCGTGGAAGAGCTGCTGCATCAACAGGCCATGGAACGCCAGCGTGTGCGCGCCCAAGCCGAGTTTGTGGCCTGGGCGCAGGCCGCCCAGACACAAGCCGGAAGCCCGGCCCGGCCGGACGGCAGTGAGCGCTTCCTCGCCCTGCTCACAGGGCTGGCCCTGCACGGCGAGCAGTACGACAAAAAGTCTCAGGCCCTCAAACTCCTGGCCGAGATCGGCTTTCGAGCCAAGGGCCATCCCTGGGATGCGGCCTTCCAGCTCCTGGTCGCCCTCGGCATCTGGGACGCCGAGGAAGAACTGAGCCTGCTGCGCTACGACATCCCGACCCGTTTTTCAGACGAGGTTCTTGCTGCGGCCGAGGCCGTGCCGGCCTTTCCACCCGGCCAGCCGGGCTACCATGACCTGCGATCCCTGCTGACCTTTACCATCGACGACGCCGAGACCAGCGATATTGACGACGCCCTCAGCCTGAGCGAAGAAGACGGCAGACTCCTGATTGGGGTGCATATCACCGACGTCGGCTTTTTTGTCCCGCCTGGCGGCCCGATCGACCGGGCCGCCCTGCAGCGCGGCACCACGGTCTATCTTCCCCGCCTGACCCTGCCCATGCTGCCGCCCGCCCTCAGCCAGCAGACCGCCAGCCTGGTTGCCGGACAGGACCGGCCGGCGCTGAGTTTTTTCGCCAGCCTGGACGAGCGTGGCCAGCTGCGTATCGAGCGTATCTGCCGCAGCGTGATTCGGGTGGCCCGGCGGCTGACCTATGCCGAGGCCGACGCCCTGCTGGAGACAGCGGGCGACGATCCATATCTCGCCGCCCTCCAGCAGCTCAATACCGTGGCAGAGCTGCGCCGTGCCCGACGGGTGGAAAACGGGGCGGTGATTATCGAGGGCAGCGAGGTCAAGGTCCGGGTCAGCGAC
>JAAXHF010000577.1 GCA_012271025.1 Deltaproteobacteria bacterium
CTTCCAGGCCGAGGACGAAATCGCCGGGGTGGGTTCGGCCCTCGGGGCCGCCTTTGGCGGCGCGGTGGCCATTACCACCACGGCCGGTCCGGGCATGAACCTCAAGGCCGAAACCGTGGCCCTGGCCGCGTCGGTCGAGCTGCCGCTGATCATCACCGATATCCAGCGCGCCGGTCCGAGCACCGGCATGCCGACCAAACCCGAGCAGGCCGACCTGCTCCAGTCCGTGTATGGCCGTCACGGCGAGTCGCCGGTTCCCGTGCTTGCCGCCGCGACTCCGGCCGACTGTTTTGAGACGGCCTATGAGGCAGTCCGCCTGGCGGTGAAATACATGACGCCGGTGATTCTGTTGACCGACGGCTTTCTGGCCAACGCCGCAGAACCGTGGCTGTTGCCCCGCTTTGCCGATCTGCCTGACATCACGGCCGAGTTCCGAACCGATCCCCAGGGCTTCTTCCCCTATCTGCGCGACGAGGAAACCCTGGCCCGTCCCTGGGTGCGGCCGGGCACGCCGGGACTTGAGCACCGCATCGGCGGTCTCGAGAAAGACTATTTGACCGGCAATATCAGCTACGCCCCGGCCAACCACGAGCAGATGGCGCGGGTCCGGGTCCGCAAGCTGAACCTGATGACCCAGGATATTCCTCCGACCAAGATCGAGGGACCGGACAGCGGCGAGCTGCTGCTCGTCGGCTGGGGCAGCACCTATGGCTCGATTGCCGAGGCGGTCGCCGAGGCGCAGGCCAAAGGCCAGAGCGTGTCGCACGTGCATCTGCGCCACCTGAACCCGCTGCCGACCGACCTGGGTGAGATTCTGGGCCGTTTTGACAAGGTGCTGGTGCCCGAGATGAACCTCGGCCAGCTGGTGCGTTTGCTGCGGGCGGAATATCTGATTGACGCGGTTGGGCTGAACAAGATCCAGGGCCGTCCGTTCAAGGTGTCTGAAATCACGGCCCGCATTGACCGGATGCTGGAAAAGTGACCGATGCTCTCTTCCTGAATGCAGCGCTTATCATCGTTCAGCTTTGAGGAGTAGGCTCATGAGTGCAGAAGCGACGGCAAAACTGACCCGTAAGGATTTTGTGTCTGACCAGGATGTCCGTTGGTGCCCGGGCTGCGGTGACTACGCCATTCTGGCCCAGGTCCAGAAAATTTTTCCTGACTTAGGCATTCCCAAGGAAAACGCGGTGTTCATCTCCGGGATCGGCTGCTCCAGCCGTTTTCCCTACTACATGAACACCTATGGCTTCCACACCATCCACGGCCGGGCTCCGGCCATTGCCACCGGTCTCAAGATCTCGCGTCCCGATTTACACATCTGGCTGGTGACCGGAGACGGAGATGGGTTGAGCATTGGCGGCAACCATCTCATCCACGCCCTGCGGCGCAATGTTGAGCTGAAGATCATGCTGTTCAACAACCGCATCTATGGGCTGACCAAGGGCCAGTACTCGCCGACCTCAGAACTGGGCAAGGTGGCCAAGTCAACGCCCATGGGTTCGACCGACTATCCGATCAACCCGTTGAGCCTGGCGCTCGGAGCCGAAGCGACCTTCGTCGCCCGCTCCATCGACGTTGAGGCCAAACACCAGCAGAAAACCCTCACCCGAGCTGCGGCCCACAAGGGCGGAGCGTTCATTGAGATTCTCCAGAACTGCAACGTGTATAACGACGGCGCCTGGGATTCGCTGACCGATAAGGGCACGAAGGCGGATAACCAGCTGTTGCTCGAACACGGTCAGCCGATGATCTTCGGCAAAAACAAAGACCGGGGAATTCGGATGAACGGCATGACGCCCGAGGTCGTGCAGCTGGGCAACGGGGTGACCGCCGACGATCTGCTGGTCCACGACGAACACGACCATACCCTGGCCTTTTTGCTCAGCCGGATGACGCCGCCCGCCTTTCCGACCCCGATCGGTGTGCTGTATTTGACCGAACGGCAGACGATTGAGGCGCTGATGGCCAAGCAGCTCGAAGACGCGGTGGCCAAGCAGGGCCAGGGCGACGTGGATGCCCTGCTGAACCGGGGCAATGTGTGGACGGTCAAATAGCCCCCGATTGTAGCCTGAAGCCCTGATCTCCGAGCAGGTGTGGCGTGCCTGTTCCGCTTCGCATCGCCTGTCCCCAGTGCGGGCAGATCCTGTACCGCAAACGTGCGGGCCGGTGTCCCACGTGCGGGGCGCCGGTCAGCGCCCACGTTGAACAGACCCGCAAACGCGAAGAACGGATTGAAAAAATCCTGGCCGTGATCGGCACGGGCTTGGTGCTGGCGGTCTTTGTGCTGGCGGGCGGGATCGGCCTGCTCGAGGGCGTGGCCGTGTATGCCATAGCCGGCGCGGCCCTGTTCTATGCCGCCAAAAAAACGTTTACCCCCAACCGCCCGCCCAAGGACTAGCCTATGACCGCCAAAGAACTGCTGCGCATGAATACCCCCAAGCTGCGTGAGGAAGCGCTCAAAATCCCCAATATCGTCGGCGTCACCGGTATGAAGAAAGAGGATCTCGTCAAGCTGTTGGCCGAACAGCACGGCATAGCCCTGGAAGTAAAGACGCCGAGCGCCGAGAGGGCCGACATCAAGCAACACATCGCGGCCATGAAACTCAGGCGTGATGCGGCGATCGAGCGCAAAGCCTACGACGAACTCCACCAGATCCGCCGTGGGATTCGGACCCTGAAGCGCCGCCTGCGCGCGTTTGCCAAGGTGGCCAAGACGCCGCTCGACACGCCGCCGGCCGACACTGCGGAGGGGACCGCGGCTCAGGAGGCGCCGGCCGAGTAGGTGAGGAGACGAGGCATGAATATCCGCGTTCAGTCACAGGCGATTACCAAGATCAAAAGCGATATGCTGGTTGTCCCGCTGGCCGAGGGACAGCACGAAAACGGGGCTGTACGCGACCTCGACGCCGCCCTCGGGGGCGCCTTGAGGACCCACCTCAGCCACACCGGTTTCAGCGCCAAAGCGGGTCAGAACGTGGTCTTCCCCACCCATACCCAGCTGCCCAGCCGGACCCTGGTGTTGCTCGGTCTGGGAAAGGACGCGGCCGACACCGAGACGTGGCGGCGGAGCGCGGCAAAAGCCCAGGCCGAGGCCAAGGGCCAGCAGGCAAAGCACCTGGCCTGGTTTTTTAGCGACGCACGGCCGGAGGCCGATCTGGCCGCTGTGGTGGAAGGCAGCCTGCTGTCGGCGTACAGCTTTGACAAGTACAAGTCGGACAAGACCCCCAAGCGGACAGCGGTTGACAGCCTGAGTCTGGTCGGACCCGGGCTGCGCAAGACGGTCGCGCTTTCCAGAGCGCTCGAGGCGGCCCAGAAAACCGCGCCCGGGGTGTGTCTGGCGCGCGACCTGATCAACGAGCCGGCGTCGGTGTCCACCCCGTCGTATCTGGCCGAGCAGGCGACGAAAATCGCCCGCGACGGCGGGCTCAAGGCCGAAGTCTTCGGCCCCAGCAGGATGAAAACGGCCAAGATGGCCGGTGTGTTGGCTGTAGCCAAGGGCAGTGTCGAGGAGCCGCGCTTTATCAAACTGCGCTACACCCCCGAGGGTCGAGCCAGAAAAAAAATCGCCCTGGTTGGAAAAGGGCTGACCTTTGATTCGGGTGGCCTGTCGCTCAAGACGCCCAAATCCATGGAGACGATGAAGCTGGATATGTCCGGCGGGGCGACCGTCCTGGGCGCCATGCAGGTCATTGCCCAGCTCAGGCCCAAGGTACAGGTCACGGCCTATGTACCCTCAACCGAAAACATGCCGAGCGGCACAGCTCAAAAACCGGGCGATATCATCACCTATAAAAACGGTAAAACGGTCGAGGTCCTCAACACCGACGCCGAAGGGCGTCTGATTCTGGCCGACGCCCTGATTCGGGCGGTTGAAGACCGGGCCGATGTCATTATTGACCTGGCGACCCTGACCGGCGCCTGCGTCGTGGCGCTGGGCTCGCGGGTGGCGGGCCTGTTCTGCAATAACCAGGAGTTATCCGACGCGCTGATGGCGTGCGGCAAACAGGCCGGCGAGGCGTTCTGGCCGCTACCGCTGGTCAAAGACTATAGAGACGACATCAAAAGCTCGGTGGCCGACATCAAGAATATCGGTGGCGGCTCCGGCGGCGCGATTGCCGGCGCCTTGTTTCTCGAAGAGTTTGTCGGTGATACGCCCTGGGCGCATCTCGATATTGCCGGCCCGGCTTTTACCCAGAGCGCCCTGCCCTACAGCCCGCTGGGCGGGACCGGCTTTGGGGTGCGGACCCTGGTGCGCTACGTGATGAGCGTGTGAGCCACGGCGGGCGAGAAGGCATGCCGAGCCGTGGGCAGGCCCGAGACGGGTCTGGCGGACGCTCAGGCTTCCGAGCAGACTCTGGACGTGACCGGCTAAAAGCGGGGCGCGTGACATTCCCGCTCTTGTGTTCGGGTCTGTTGCTCCTCTTTCTTGCGATTCCTCCCCGCAGCGCCTCGGCACTCACCCTCGCCGCCTGGAATCTTGAACATCTCAACGCCGCCTCCCATGTCGGCTGCGTTCCGAGACAAGACGCCGACTACGAGGCCATACGCACACATATCGCGCGTCTGGGGCCGGACCTTGTCGCCGTACAGGAAGTTGAAAATAAAACCGCCGCCGCCCGTGTGTTTCCGGCGGCCGACTGGCAGGTCGTGCTGTCCTCGCGTCCCGAGGTTGGGCAACGCGCGCCGTGCCGGGAGCGGCCCGACAAGCGCCTGCGCCATCAGGCGACGGGGTTCGCCATCCGGACAGGCGTCGCATTTCGGCGCAACCCGGACCTGAGCAGCCTGGCCAACTCCAATCCCGACATCCCCTGGGGCACCGACATCACCATACTCCAGGGAGCCGGCCTGCGGCTGCTGTCGGTCCATCTCGTCTCGGGGTGTTGGGGAGCAGAACAGGACCGGGACGCCGAACGCACGGCCATCTGCGAAACCCTGCGGCTTCAGGTCGGTGCACTCAAGTCCTGGGTCGAGGCCAGACAGGCGGAGAATATCCCCTACGCCATTCTGGGCGACTTCAACCGTCGCCTGGCGCTTGACGGCGATTGGGCCTGGCGCGTCCTGTCGTCGGCCCGGCTCGGCCTGCATCTGGCGACGGCTGGACTGCCGACCAGCTGCGATCCACGCTACACCGCCCTGATCGATCATATCGTTGTGTCGGGCGACCTCGTGAGCAGGATTGTTCCGGACTCCCTGCGCGAGATACCCCGGCTGGGAGACCATCCGGACCATTGTGCGATCATGCTGCGCTTGCGTCTCGGGACATAGGCCATATGCCCAGCTTTGCCCAACTCCAACGCCAGATCGTCGGCTGCGCACGCTGTCCCCGGCTGGTGGACTATCTCGCCCGCATCTCTCGGGACAAGGTCAAGCGCTATCGGGAGTGGGCCTACTGGGGAAAACCGGTGCCCAGCTTCGGAACCCCCAAAGCCCAGCTGTTAATAGTCGGCCTCGCCCCGGCCGCTCATGGCGGGAACCGGACCGGGCGGGCGTTCACCGGAGACCGCAGCGGCGACTGGCTGTACGGGGCGCTGTACGCGGCCGGGTTTGCCAACCAGCCGACCTCCAGCCGCAGGAACGACGGTCTCGTCCTGCGCAACTGTTGCATCACCTCGGCCGTGCACTGCGCCCCGCCGGACAACAAGCCCTTGCGCGAAGAGTTTGCAGCCTGCCGACCCTATCTGGTCCAAGAGCTGCAACTGCTCAAACGTGTCCGGGTGGTGGTCGCCCTGGGTCACATCGCGTTTCAGGCCTATCTGAGCGCCCGCCGCGAACTCAACCTGTACGTGCCGTCTCCCAAACCGCGCTTCGGCCATGGCGTCAGCCATGATCTTGACGGGATAACGCTGATCGGCTCGTATCACCCCAGCCAGCAGAACACCTTCACCGG
>JAAXHF010000297.1 GCA_012271025.1 Deltaproteobacteria bacterium
GAAGACGGCCAGGCTTGTGGCCAGCGGCTTGGTGAGCGAGGCCAGATCAAAAACGGTCTCGGCCGTCATCGGCGCGGGCTGCGGCTCACGACACCGCAGTCCGCACGCCCGACGGTAGACGACCTCGCCGGCTTGCCTCACCAGGAGCGCGGCGCCGGGGAAGACGGCTTGTCGAACTGCGCGTGTGAGCAGTCTGTCTACCGAAGAGAAATCCACCCTCGCCTCCTCACCTCTCCCGTGGTCTCGGCCTGCCCTCAAGCGTCCGGCCGCTCGCCCTCTCGTTCTTCCAGCCCAGGCAGCGGTGTCGGCCGAGCGCCATACCTCAGACCACGGCCGGCTCCAGAAACCGCAACTCCTGCCGCTGTGTATCGAGACGCACCCGCGTTCCGAGCGGCAGGCCAAAATTCTCCCCCCCGTGTCCGGCCGGCAGGCCAAAACCGACCGGATAGGCGGAGTCGGCAAAAATATCTGCAACAACGGCCAGCAGCGGACCCAGCTCGCCCGGCTCTTCCCAACAGCGGCTCATCTCGCCGAAGATCACCCCGGCCAGCCCTTCGAGCTTGCCGGCCTGTTTGAGCTGGGTCAGCATCCGGTCCACCCGGTACGGCCGCTCGCCGACATCCTCAAGAAACAGCACGCAGCCCCGTGTCTCGACCGCAAACGGCGTGCCCAGGCTCGCCGTCAGAACGGACAGACAGCCGCCCAGCAAACGCCCTTCGGCCACCCCCGGCCGGATCGCCGTGGGGAAGGCCAGACGCGCTCGGCCGGTTCCGTGACTGAGTAGATCCAGCAGGTGGGAGCGGGAGCCGGCCGACAGGCCGTCGGCAAACTCACCGGCCACCAGGGGACCGTGAAAGCACACCAGCCCTGCCTGTTGCACAAGGGCGTTCAGCAGCAGCGTCACATCGCTATAGCCGAGAAAAATCTTCGGCCGCTGGCCCAGCATCCGAAAATCGAGCCGGGGCAGCAGACGCCCGCTTCCATAGCCGGCCCGGGAGCAGAAGATCGCTTGTACCGCGGGGTCATGGAACATGGTGGACAGCTCGTGGGCGCGCTGCGCATCGGTGCCGGCCAAAAAGCGGTGGCGGGCCAGAACATGCTCGCCGAGCCGGACGACAAAGCCCAGTTCCTCTAGGGCCTGGCAGCCGCGGCGCAGCCGTTCGGCGTCCACCCCGGCGGCCGGAGAGATGACACCGATGCAATCACCGGGCCGCAGCCGGGGCGGTTTGCGGAGGGGCTGCACGACGGACACGCCTAGTCAAAGCCGCGACGGTCTTCTTCTTGCAGTCGGGCGAGAAACTGCTCAACGCCGACCACCTCGCTCTTGCGCGAGCCTCTGGTGCGCACCGACACGGTCTGGTTGGCGACCTCTTTGCCACCGACAATCAGCAGATACGGGATACGGTAGGGGTGGGCCTTATGAATCTTGGCCGACAGGGTCTCGGAGCTGGTGTCCAGGGTCGCCCGCAAGCCGTGGTCGACCAGGCGCCGGCACACCTCGTCGCCGTAGTCCTGAAAGCGATCACTGACCGGCAAGACCCTGGCCTGTTCGGGAGCCAGCCAGACCGGAAACTGGCCGGCGCAGTTTTCGATCAGCAGGGCCATGAACCGCTCAATCGCGCCATAGATGGCGGAGTGGATGACGACCGGCGTTTGCAGCGAGCCGTCGGCAGCGGCGTATTTCAGCTCAAAGCGTTGCGGCATCTGAAAATCGACCTGGGTGGTGGCCAGCTGCCAGGCCCGGCCCAGGGTGTCTTTGACATCGATATCGATCTTCGGCCCGTAAAAGGCTCCCCCGCCCCGGTCGATCTGGTAGGGGATCTTCTTGTCTTCGAGCAGGGTTTGGAGGGTGGTTTCGGCCATATCCCACAGGCTCTGCTCGCCCATGAAGTTGTCCGGCCGGGTTGAGAATTTGCACGAATACTCCAGATCAAAGGCGGAATAGATCCGGTCCACCATGTCGAGCAGCCGTTCGATCTCGGCCGGAACCTGCTCCTTGGCAACAAAAATATGCGTATCGTCCTGATGGAACATGCGCAGCCGGGCCAGGCCGGCCAGGGTGCCGGACAGCTCGTTGCGGTGCAGGGTGCTCTCGTCGTGGATGCGGAACGGCAGGTCGCGGTAGCTTTTGGTCTTCATCTTGAAGATGCTCATGTGGACCGGGCAGTTCATCGGCTTCAGCCCATACGCGCCGCCCTCCTGCTCTATCAAGAACATATCGTCTTTGAATTTTTCCCAGTGCCCCGAGGTCTCCCACAGGCTCTGGTGACACAGCACCGGTCCCCGCACCTCTTGATAGCCCTCGGCCTTGAGCAGCTGGCCCATACGGTCCTGCAAGAGCTTGTAGACGGTCAGGCCGTTCGGCAGCAGCACCGGAGAGCCCGGACTGAAGGGAAACAGGGCGAACAGCTCCATGTCCTGACCGATTTTCCGGTGGTCGCGTTTCTCGGCCTCCTCCAGCCGCTCGAGGTGTCCTTGCAGCTCTTCTGCGGTCTGCCACACGGTGCCGTAGATGCGCTGCATCTGCGCGTTGTGGGCGTCCCCGCGCCAGTAGGCGCCGGAAATCTTGAGCAGCTTGAAGTGGGGCAGCTGTCCGGTGTGTTGGACGTGCGGACCGCGGCACAGGTCGACAAAATCGCCCTGTTTATAGATCGAGCAGTCCTCCAGCCCCAGGTCACGCATGATCTCCAGCTTGAAGGTCTGGCCGCGCTGACCGAAATAGTCCTCAGCCTCCTGGCGCGACCAGTTCTCATGCACAAAGGCATGATCGGCCGCAATGTTCTCCCGCATCCGCTCTTCGATCCGGGCCAGATCCTCGTCGGACAAGGGCTGAGGCGTTTCAATATCGTAATAGAAGCCGTTTTCAACGGCCGGCCCGACTCCCAACCGGCTGGACGGAAACAGCTCCAACACGGCCTGGGCCAGCACATGGGCGCAGGAGTGGCGCAGGCAGTGCAGCGCATAGTCCTGGTCGCTGGCAAAATCTTTACGCTGGAGTTCGTGAGACTCGGTTTGGAGGCTGGGCGGACTCTCAGGGATGTCGTTTTTTGCTTCGTTCATGGGCGTGTGTTGGTGCTGAGCTAGAGTGTGTGGAGGGCGCTTGGTCAGTTCGTCAGCGTATGGGAAAAAAAGCCGACGATCAAGACAGCGCCTCAGAACTGTACGCTGAATCCCTCGCGCTCCTGGCGTTCCTGCTCGGTCAGAAAACCGCGCGCACCCGTATACACCCCGGACGGATAGAACAGATAGCCCTCGACATAACCGCCGGGCGGCAGCGTCTGGTTGGCCAGAGGCGGCTGGGGCAGGGTGTGCTCGGACGGGGCGGCCGGCTTGACCCGCCGTCCCGAATCGGCCAGCAGCACGATGTTGTCGGTTTCCAGAACATAGGCGCTGGTGGTTGAGTTGAAAAGCGTAATGCGGACAGGAAGAAGGGCGGTCAGACTGTCGCCAAACTGGCGTTTAATATCTGCCGGGATCATGGGCACAATGCCGATCTGGACCTGATCCATGTTGGCGACCTGGGTCTGGTGGTAGGCAGATTGGCGGTAGGCAAACTCGTCCACCACCGCCCGAAACATGGCGTAAAAGCCGCGCTGGAAGTCCGAAAAGGCGTCATAGAAGCCAGCATCGGCAGCCATCAGCGGGCTCTCGGAACTGGTATCGATGATAACCCGGTTGCGCTCCACCTCGCAGGTGATGATCAGCTCCAGCGGCTCCTGCTCGGGCTTCTCGCCCCGAATCCGACCCCTCCCGCCCAGGGCTGCGGGCTGATAGGTCGTCACCGCATAGCCGGTCTTTTCAACCGCCTTGCGCATGATCCGGTTGGCCTGCTCACACGGCGGAATAGCGGCCCGAGGGACGAGTTGGACACCGTCGGCCGTACACGAGATGGCAACCGACACCGGCTCCGGCTCTCCCCAGAAGCCCATCCGCTGGGCGCTGATCGTGCTCCCCGTGTCGGTCGCCGGAGGGCCGTCGGCCACCTTGTAGTACAGCCGTTCGAGCGCCCGACGGGTGATCCGGTGCGCCTCCTCACAGCCCATCTTGGTTTCGGTGATATCGTACTCTGTGGTCTGTTCCGCAGCGGTGGCCAGTCCGCCGCTGGCGACCGCCAAGACCAGACCGGCCATACCGACCAGGCTTCGAACCGCTGTGTGCATTGGCTCCCCCTTTTTTGCTCGCTCTTCTGCTCACTCTTCTTGCAACATGCCCTGCTCATAGCAGGAAGTGGCCCCGGGAAGAAAGCGCGCGATTGACGTGAGCCCAGGAATGATTATTCAAGCAGGAACAGCCCGGTAGCGCAAAGGAGGCAGACACCGTGGAAGCTCAGGCCGAAACCTATCGCTTTGAGGCGGAAACCACCCAGCTCCTCAAGCTCATGATCCATTCCCTGTA
The DNA here is from genome assembly GCA_012271025.1 of Deltaproteobacteria bacterium. The sequence goes on from JAAXHF010000297.1 coordinate 4,396, forward strand.
TACCGACAAGGAAATCTTTCTGCGCGAACTCATCTCAAACGCCTCGGACGCGATCGACCGCCTGCGTTTCGAAGCCCTGACCCAGCCGGAGTTGGTGGCCGAAAACCACACACCCGAAATCCGGATCGAGGTCGATAGCGACGCACGCCGCCTGACCCTCCACGACAACGGCATCGGCATGAGCCGTGAGGAACTCATCGCCAACATCGGCACCATCGCCCAGTCCGGCACCCGCAGCCTGCTCGATCAGGCCAGGGCCGAGGGGCAATCCGAGCAAGCCCTGGCCGAGCTGATCGGGCGCTTCGGGGTGGGGTTTTATTCGGCCTTCATGGTCGCCGACCGGGTGCGCCTGATCACCCGCCGGGCCGGCCAGGACAGCGCCACCGCCTGGGAATCGAGTGGCGACGGGGAATATCGCCTCAGCCCGGCCCAGCGCGCCCAGCACGGCACCTCAATCAGCCTCGACCTCAAGCCCGCCGACCCAGAGAACGGCCTCGACGACTTCACCCAGCAGTGGACGCTCAGCAGTATCGTCAAACGCCACTCCGACTTCGTGTCCTACCCGATCACAATGAAGCAGGAGCGTCACGAGCCGGAACGCGACGCGGACGGCACGCCCAAAGAGGACGGCTCTACCCGCGTGGTTGTTGAGGATACGACCCTCAATTCCATGAAGCCGATCTGGACCCGGCCGCAGTCAGAGGTAAGCGAGGAAGAGTACGGCCAGTTCTACACCCATGTCGCCCACGACTGGAACCCGCCGCTGAAGACCCTGACCTTCCGCGCCGAGGGGCGTTTTGAATTCCAGGCGCTGGTCTTTGTGCCGTCCCAGGCGCCGTTCGATCTGTACTACCACACCGCCCCGTTTGGCCTGCAACTGTACGCCCAACAGGTGATGATCATGGAGCGCTGCGAGGACTTGCTGCCGCGCTATCTGCGCTTCCTGAGAGGCGTGGTTGACTCGGCCGACCTGCCGCTCAATATCTCGCGCCAGCGGCTTCAGCAGGATCGCCATATCAGCCAGATCCGCCAGTGGCTGAGCAAACGGGTGCTGGACGCCCTGACCGACCTGGCCGACAAAGACAGCGATGCCTTCACCACGGTGTGGGAGCAGTTCGGCCGCACGCTCAAAGAGGGCGTGAGTGCAGATCCCGAGAACAAGGACCGCCTGCTGCCGTTGCTGCGTTTCCCGTCCTCGCACGACCCGGAAAAGCTGACCAGCCTCAAGGACTATGTCGAGCGCATGCGGACCGAGCAGACCGCCATCTACTATCTGACCGGGGAGTCGCGCCGCAGCGTCGAAAACTCGCCCCACCTCGAGGCGTTCAAGGACAAGGGGTATGAGGTCTTGTACCTGGTCGATCCGGTGGATGAGCTGGTCGTACAGGCGGTGACTGAGTTCGAGGGCAAAACCTTGCAGTCGGTCGGCAAAGGCACGGTCCAGCTGGGCAGCGAAAGCGAGCGGCAAGAGGCCGAAAAGGCCCTCAAAGAGCAGGCCCAGGACTATGCCGGACTGCTCGAAGCCCTCCATAAGGAACTCGACGAGCAGGTCAAGGAAGTCCGGCTGTCGACCCGCCTGACCAGCTCGCCGGTGTGCCTGGTCGGCGCCGAGCACGACCATAGCCCGCAGCTCGAACGGCTCTTGGCCCAGACCCAGACCGACCTGCCCAAACAAAAGCGGATCATGGAGTTAAACCCCAGCCATCCGATTCTGAGCAAGCTCTACGAGCGGTATCAGCACGACAGCCAGGATGCTGCGCTCGGCGAGTACGCCCAGCTGTTGTTCGGCTATGGCCTGTTAGCCGAGGGCTCGGAACTGCCCGATCCGGCGGCCTTTAACCGACGCGTTGCGGATCTGATGGTCCGCAGCCTGTAGGAGGCGTGGCGTGCGATTTCGTGTGGGTCACGGCGCCGATATTCACCGCCTCGAGCCGGGCCGCAAACTCATTCTGGGCGGTGTCCGTATCCCGTGGGACAAGGGCCTGGCCGGCCACTCGGACGCCGACGTGGTGTGTCACGCGCTGAGCAACGCCCTGCTGGGCGCGATTGGGGCGGGGGATATCGGCCAACACTTCCCCGACTCCGACCCACAGTATCGGGGGGCGTCAAGCCTCGGGCTGCTGCGCGTCGTCATGGCCCTGGTCAAGCAGCGTGGCTTTCGCCTGGGTAATGCCGATATTACGGTCTTTGCCCAGCAGCCCAAGCTGGCACCGTATCGACAGGCGATGCGCGAGCAACTGGCCGCAGCCCTCGACGCCGAGCCGGCAGCGGTCAACATCAAGGCCACGACAGGCGAAAAGCTGGGCTATATCGGGCGGGGGGAAGGCGTGCTGGCCGAGGCGGTGGTGCTGCTGGAATCCGTCGCGCCCTGAGGCGCGCACCCTATTTGAGCGGCCGGGCGGCAAAGCCTTTGTCGCTGTAGGACAGCATGACCCGTTTGCCGTTGACAACGGTTTCGAGCACGACTTCATGGCCCCACAGCCGGTTCAGGTAGGACAGACAACGCTCGGCGTGTTCGAGCTGGAGGTCTCGACTGTCGTGGTAGTGCTTCAAGTGCAGCGTCCGGTTCTGGCTGTAGTCGGCATCCTCGATTTTGAGCACCGGGACGGTGCCCATACCGACGGCCTTGAGCAGGGTTTCCTTGACCTCCCGCCAGCCGTCCTTGTCCGACACATGTGAGATGACCAGCTCGTCACCGCGCGGCTCGTACTGAAACATGTCCATCTCACGCATCAGCTCTTCGGTCAGAAAGCGCCGCAGGAAGGACACATCGCGGTCAACCTCGCGGACCTCAAACATCGCTTCCAGGCCCGTTTTTTCGGGCCGGCCGTACTTCTCGATTTCTTCCGGCGTGGGCTCGTCATGGCGGCGCTTGATATCGTCCCACAGCTTGAGACCGAGGTGATAGGGGTTGATGCCCTGGGGGTGCGGACGGACGACCTGATTGTGACGGACCAGGAATTCGAGGTACAGCTCCTGGGGCAGCCCGAGGCTGTTCATGATCTCACGGTGCCAGAAGCTGGCCCAGCCCTCGTTCATGATC
>JAAXHF010000395.1 GCA_012271025.1 Deltaproteobacteria bacterium
GCTCCCCCGGATGCGGAGACGGTAGAGGCCGGCGCGGTGCTGCGTGAGATAGCCCCGGCAGTGCTCGCGAGCCCGCACCCGCTGGTGGTCGTCGAGGACGGTGCCGCGGTCGGGAGCCTCAGCCGCGATGCCGTGATCGACGCAGTGTGGGGTGGGAGCGAGGCCGAGGGCACAGACTCCGGCGCCGGCTGATGGCTGCGACCGTCGAGTCCGCGGCGCCTGAGAGCCTCCTGGAGCGGTTCCGCCGCACCAAGGGCTGGCGCATGGCGCTGCTGTTGCTGTCGCCCTACATCGTCATCCAGATCATCCATCAGGCCGCGCCCGGCCTGTTCCCCGACTGGCTGTCGAAGCTGGGCGACTTCAGGTTCCTGCCCGACTGGGCCAACGAGGCCCTGCTGTACCTCAAGGACGAGGAACTGCTCGGCCTGTTCAACTTCAAGGACGTCACCCGCACGGTGTCGGGCTGGCTGGAGTACCCCCTGGACTTGAGCGAGCAGCTGCTGATCTCGGGTGGGGACTCCTTCGGTTGGGGTCCGGTGCCCTGGATCGTGATCATCGGGCTCCTCGCCGGGATCGGCGCCCTGCTCGGCGGCTGGAAGCTGGCGGCGCTGGCCGGAGCGTGCTCGCTGTATCTGGCCATGTTCAACACCTTCGGCTGGGGCGCGGTGCCCTGGGTGGTGCTGGTGGGCCTCTTCGCGGTGGCCGGGGCCAAGCTGGGCGGCTGGCGGCTGGCGCTGCTGGCCGGCGGGTGCTCGCTGTACCTGGCTGTCTTCGGCGTGTGGAAGGACTCCATGATCACGCTGTCGATCGTGTTCGTGGTGGCGCCGCTGGCCGCGCTGATCGGCTGGGCCTCAGGTCTCGCCGCGGTGAAGGCAAGGTGGTTCGAGGCCCTGCTGGTCCCGGTGCTCAACGTGATGCAGTCCATGCCGCACTTCTCCTACCTGTTGCCGATCTCGGTCTTCATCGGCATAGGCGACGAGGCCGGCGCCATCGCCACCGTCCTGTTCGCGGTGCCGCCAATGGCCCGGCTCACCATCCTGGGCCTGCGCTCGGTCTCCCCAGAGGTGCGAGAGGCCGGCCTGATGTCCGGCTGCACCAAATGGCAGATGCTGTGGCGCGTCGAGATGCCGGCGTCGCGCCCTCAGCTGCTGGTCGGCATCAACCAGGTGCTGATGCAGTGCTTCGGCATGACCGTTCTGGCGTCCTTCGTCGGCACCCGCGGCTTGGGCCTGCCGCTGTTGAACTACCTGCAGAGCCTCCGCATCGGCAAGGCCCTGGAGGTGGGGGTGGCCATCGTGTTGATGGCCATCATGCTCGACCGACTGGGCCAGGCCCTGGGAGCCCGCAGGCCCGAGCACATCGACAT